>JAMCVM010000096.1 GCA_023475835.1 Bacillota bacterium
GTCTGCGTCAGGAAGAGGCAAGCCCGGTAGGAAGACTCTTGATCCAACTTTTGACGCACGCCGTGCGGGCTAGAGCTAGCGATGTGCATTTTGATCCCGGCGAAGAGACGGTCCGGGTGCGTTTTCGCGTCGATGGAGTCTTGCATGACGAGGAAAACTTGCCGATGAACGTCTATGCCAATCTCCTTTCGCGGGTGAAGATTCTCAGCGAACTCGATATTACCGAGCATCGATTGCCCCAAGATGGCAGAATTCGGGTGATGATTGACCAGCGGCCGATTGATCTCAGGGTGGCGATTCTGCCGGTCATGCGCGGGGAAAAAGTGGTGCTACGCATCTTGGATGCGCGAAGTCAATTACAGACGTTAAGCGGCCTGGGTTTTATGCCAGACAACCTCGTTCGGATGGAACGGGCGCTTTCTTCTAATGGCGGGCTGATCTTGGCCGTTGGACCCACTGGAAGTGGGAAGACGACCACGCTGTACGCGGTGTTGCAACAGGTATCCTCTTCTGCCATAAACACCGTGACCATTGAAGATCCGGTGGAGTTTGAGATTTCTGGAATTAGCCAGGTAGCGGTTAATGTCAATACTGGGCTCACCTTTTCTGCAGGACTACGATCGATTTTGCGCCAAGACCCAGACGTGGTCATGGTCGGCGAAATCCGGGATGAAGAGACGGCGGAAATTGCGTCCCGGGCGGCCCTAACCGGACACTTGGTTTTGTCCACGCTCCACACATTAGGGGCTATGGAGACCATTGGCCGTCTGAGAGAGATGGGGCTTGCCCCCTACCTATTGGCTTCGGCCATTCGGGGAGTGGTGGCACAACGCCTGCTTCGGCGGATCTGCCGTGGATGCGCCCGGCCGCGGTTGATTGCGGCGTCCGAGCGGGCGTGGATCCACGAAGCATATCGCAGGGAGTGTGAGGATGCCGGTAGCTATGCCGATAATATCCAGTGGCCATTTGCTAATCAAGAAGGCGAGACCGTGCTCGAGGGCAAAGGTTGCCTCGACTGTGGCGGTACTGGTCTTCGCGGAAGAGTAGCCATCCACGAAGTCATCTATTGGGAAGAGGACTTAAGGGCCGGCGTCTTAGAGGAGGCCTCCGAATCCGAACTGCGTCATCGTGCGCGACGCCAAGGGGCTTGGAGTCTTGTCTACGATGGACTGGTGAAAGTGAGGCGAGGAGAAACCACGATCGCGGAAGTCATTCGATCTACTGGGGGCCAGCTAATTTAGGCACAAGGATGATCCAATATGAGGGGTTAGACTAGGAAACTTAATCTCAGCTCAGGAAGAATCGACAGAAAACTTTCGTGGAAAGAAAGCCCTAGGGGTGGCATCGAGCGCTGGGGATGATGGAAAGGAGAAAGGTGGGACGGGGAGATGGCTGACTATCGATATTTAGCGCTGAAGCCCGACGGCCAAGAGATACGCGGGAAGGTCTCGGCCAATGACGAAAGCGAGGCAGCGAGTAAGCTCCAAGGCACGCATCTTCATGTGTTGGAACTGAGTCCCTTGGCCGACCGCGTCTGGTGGGGAAATTTTGAACTGACGCTTTCTCGAAAGTGGCCGCCAGACAGGCTGGCCGTGTGGTCGCGCCAGTTGGCGACTCTAATTGGGGCGGGCGTTCCTATTCTGCAAAGTCTGCGAATTATGTATCAGCAGGGGGAGATGGCGTCGGCAAAAAAGGTCATGCAGGCAATTATTGCACGCGTGGAAAACGGTGATCCGCTCTCTTTTGCGATGGCAGAACACGGATCCACCTTTCCTCCATTGTTGATCCAAATGATTCGCGTGGGCGAGGTTTCGGGGACCATGAACGAAACCCTGGAACGCATGGCGTTTTATTTTGAAACCGATCATAAAAATGGAGAGAAAATTAAATCTGCCTTAATCTATCCCTTGGTTGTCGGGCTCATGTCTATTCTGGTCACTATTTTCGTCGTCGTGCGTATCGTGCCCACGTTTGTTTCTACTTTTGCGGATGAGGGGGCTAGTCTTCCCATAGCCACTCGGACGGTCATTGCGATTAGCCATTTTCTGATTCACGATTGGTGGATGGTACTTGGCGGGGTGGTGGTGATTTTGGGCTCAGACATTGTGGCTAAACGCCGATTGGGTCGATATCGGTTGCGGCGTGACGGGCTCTTGTTGCGTCTTCCGGTTATTGGTTCATTGCAGCAAAAAATGATTGTTTCTCAATTTTCTCGAACCATGAGTCTTTTAATGAGTAGCGCCGTTCCTATTGTCGAAGGCGTCAAAGTGGCCAGGCAGGTGGTGAACAATGATGCGGTGGCAACCACATTACAGTCGGCGGTCAATGGTCTCGAGGCAGGGAATCGGCTGTCGGATTCTTTGCGGGAAAGTCGATGGATTCCGTCACTAGTGACGGAAATGGTGGCGATTGGAGAAGAGACAGGAAGCCTCGATGTGATGCTGAGCAAATTGGCAGACCTCTATGAGACTGAAGTAGCCTCGATGGCGTCGAGAATGCAGGCACTCTTGGAGCCGGTGATGATTTTGGTTCTGGCTGCTGTCGTTGGCTTGATTGTGTTGGCAGTCCTCGCTCCCGAGTTTAAACTGATTCAAGTGCTTCACTAAATATGGGCAGTTTACTTGCATGGGTCGGGCTTAACTACGAATCAAAGAGAAGATGGCGGCGGAGGCCGTACTTAAATGGGGTGCTTCGTTTGGGGACGTTGACGGGATAACCGAAGGGTTTCGGATTACGTGACAGGTGAAATGAGAAGAGCGGATATTGCGAGCAAATTAGCAATTGACGCGAGCGTCCAAGATGCTGCTATATATTGCATGAAGATGGTAAAGTTGATTCTGTTAAGAACTTGCCATGGAGCCGAAGAAGATTTCTGCGTAATCGGACGCTTGCAGGAGTCAGAGGCCGTAGCGTGCCCCCCCTGGATTTCGCGTGAGGTGGGGGATTTTTTATCCCTAAGAAAATTTCTCATGCGAAACATCGAATCGGTGAAGTTGCGTGGATGTGGATAGAGGCAACTGATCGACCACTTTAGATGCTCACCTTTATAAGATATCTGATTTAACGCCCCTTAATTGCCTCTGAAAAGATCTAATCTGAGGGTGACAGTTGATATCATAAGGTGAGAGGAAAAACACACTATGAGCATACGAATGGGAGGATATTCGTGAGGATACGAGCGAACGCGTTATGGCAGCGTTGGGTCCACCGGGCAGCCGAAGCTCCGGAGGATCAAGAGCGTGGGTTAACGCTAATTGAAATGTTGGCAGTCGTTGTGATTTTAGGCATTGTGGCGGCGATTGCTATTCCCTCAGTGACCAGTGCAATTAACCAAAGCAAAATCAATACCACCGAGTCCGATCTGGGAACTCTGCAAAGTGCGCTCTCGCGGTACTACATGGATAACGGCCATTATCCGAGTACTTTATCTCATTTGGCGACGAATGGATCCAGCCTGACGACGTGGAATGGGCCGTATATACGGGAGACGTTTCCAATGGCCGATGCTTGGGGAAATGATGTGGCCTATGCTCAGTTAAGTGGAAATAACAATAACGCCAGTGACGTTCCAGGGGCGGGCTATTTGTTGGTATCGGGTGACGGTGTTCCGCTGGCACTTACTTCGGGCCCTCCCTATTATCTTTCGTCTTCTACCACTAATCCTCCCACTAAGAATAATAAGCTGATCTACGCTGCGGGCGGATACGCTGGTAGTGAGTATATCGGCACAGGGCCTACGGCTAGCAGTACTTTGAGTAACGCCACGCTCGGTTCGGGTTCGTCTGCCGTAAACTTGTTGACATTGGCGGATAGCTCCGACGGTACCGGTTCTAGTGCCGATAATCCGGTTGGATTTGTCTACAAATAGGCCGTGATTTGGGCCATACACAAGACATGGGTTTAGATGGAGGACGAAATGAATCGAAAGCTAAACGCTCTTTGGAAGCGATGGTTGGTTCTAAGTTCCCAAAAGGATAGAGATGAAGACGAGCGTGGTTTGACACTGATTGAAATGCTGGCAGTGGTGGTGATCTTAGGCATTGTGGCGGCGATTGCAATTCCTTCAGTGACCAGTGCGATCAACCAAGCCAAGGTGAACTCCACGGAATCGACCTTGGGGACCTTGCAAACGGCTCTGAGCCGTTTTTACATGGACAACGGTGATTATCCGACCTATCTTTCGGAGTTGGTTTCGACAACCATCCCTTCCGCCCCTTCCGCGGGAGCGGTCCAGCAACAGTCCATCGTCCCAACTTCGGTGGTTACACCATCATCCCCGCCTTGGGACGGCCCCTATATCCGAGAGACGTTTCCTATCAATGATAGTTGGGGTAACAATATCTATTATGCCCAACTAGATTCGGGAGCAGGGTACGTCTTGTTGTCAGGCGATGGGCAGAAACTTACTATTCCAAGTTCGAGCTACAGCAATGGCATAGACCTCAGCGATGGGACCGCTCAACTGGTAGCAGGGAGTAACTCTTCTCAGACGGTGATTTATGCGTCGGGCGGTGACGGGGTAGGAACGCCCCCCACCTACATTGGATCCGGGCCGACAAAAGGTGCATTGCCCTCGGCCATAGGGAAGAGTTTCACCTCTACTACAGATATCGTAAACTACTAACTAGTCGCGCACGGGACTAACTGAGGTTGGCGAGTTCGGCTGATCGGAAGCCTCTTGCTTGATACAGAAGGCATGACGAGTTAGGCTCTCTATCCTAAACGAAAGAGAGCCTAACGTGGTAAGTGATTGCTTTTATCCTAACCAAATGCCCGATACCGGATCTCTAATCTTAATCTCAACCAGAACTGCTCAAGACATTGTCGCTCACCCTGGCTTTAGGGCTTTTTATTGCGCGGGTCAATGGGGGCACTCATCTAGTGATGGATGGATCTGGGCAGTGCCAGCATGCGATTTGGACGTACCTTATGTGAAACATAAGGCCAATACTTGATGCATCGATCCGAGATTAGCAGCATGATCAGACTGCCTTGTGAGTGTGAGCATCGAAGTCAATTTTGGCTGGCGAAGAGGTACGCCGCGGTCTAGGTCAGGCCACCAAGCCTTGCCCCCGGCGAGGCTTGGGTTTTTGTGGCGTCGCAAGGTGGACCACGCATCCATTGCGACGCGAAAAACCGGATGGATTCTTTGGATCAGTCTACTGTTGGCCGAGAGGGTTTGTTCTTCGACTTGTCAATCCTTTATTCTGCATCATACAATGAAGACATTGATATTTCAAAAAGGGGATGTGCTGATTGATCGAAGAGCGACTACACCCCGTTTACACCGATTGGCTTACCGGGCAGACTCGATGGTGGCGGGTCGATTGGGCGGGAAATCGGGACGGCCTCTTAGATTGGTTAGAGCCGGCTGTGGATTTTCCTAATCATTGTGAGCGGTGGCGCCATGATGCGACCTGGGATATCGTGCGAGAGGCCGTGCGCCAACATCAAGATCTCACGCGCCATCTTCAAAACTGGGAGTGGCCGTCGTGTCAGTCCTGGTGGCTTAAGTATGGGGGGCCCCAATGGGATCCATATGGTTTGGCTTTTGCCACGATGGGGCGGAGTTCAGACCAATGGGCGTCGATTTTCGCGAATATCCTGCATCACCCCATCCAGCCAGGATTGGCGTTATGGGCCTATGGGGCGTGGAGATCTAACCCGCGTTTAGAAGATATCGATCTATCGGAGATGTCGCCAACCCTGGCTGTGGATTGTGTTTTGCGTTCTCTTTCGCCTGAAGCCTTGGGTGCTGATAGCGCTTGGAAAATGGCATGGCAAGATTGGGTGGCAGCTGAACCTCCAGATCCTAGCGAACCGGAACCTGTCGGCAGATATCCGACGGGCTTGGTCACCGCCTGGCAAGAGACCTTAGCGACTAGAGATAGAGACAATATCGGGCCGCCTCTGAAAAGCACCCAAATCCAATGGTTTTAGGATGGGCGAAGCGAAGGCACCGATGTTGTCATCGGCAATTCGAGCCGTCGCCTTGTCTGCGAGCATATTGAAACCACCGCCCGGCTAGATGCGAGTTTATCGATGTTTAGAGATGTTCGTGGTGGGCTCCGGGTGGTGGCTGATGGGGCTCTTGATGGTTTGGGGTGCTAAACCTACAGTCTTCGAATACCCGCGTTAGTGACGGTGCTGTTTGCACGGTCAGGTCAAATTGTCAGGATGGGACGAGGATCGACTGGGAAGCGTCGGTCTTGACCCGGGAGCGAATGGGGCTTGTGCATTGAGTGCATCTTTCAATGGGTTATAATTTCACGCCCATTCTCCTTTCCCGAATGTCTCCTTTTTTATGTGCCAAGGTATAATGACACCCGCTTAGGACTGAGCGAGATTTCAAGAATACGTTTTGCTCGCGAGAGCGTCGCCGCGGATGGTCAAAACCGTGGTTGGAATCGATGACGAGAACGAAACGGCGCGCCGGAGATTAAAATGCGATTCATCTTTAGTCCAGTAACCATCCCGGGAGGCTGTATCAGGGGTTTTGCACGGGGATACGATCACTTCGCTCCGGATGTCGCAGCCCCCGAGGTATTAAGACCAAGGCCGAGCGAGTCGAGGCGTAGCGTATGGATACTTGGCGTGGGGACCGTCGGAGGAGGATTCGAACCCGTCGAATTCGTGATATTCTTCATGCAGACTCATCTTTGATATTTTCTTTCACAGTGGATAGTTTTCCAACGCGAGCACTACCCCCATTTACGCGAGCGCGCCACAGGGTGTTAGATAAAAATGATAATAGCTAGGGAACTGGAAATAGTTTAGTCAATCGTTATAAGACCTGAGCTTGAAAGACAAATGAAGAAGGAGCCAATGAGACCTCGTGCGTATGCGGACGCTTGCAAGGGGTGGAGGCAATAGCGTGAACGCTCTTCCCAAAGAGGGTTGGGGTCATTGGCCGTCGTGTTGCCAGTACACGAGGTTGCCACTCCAGCCAGGTGAGGTCGCCTGAAGTCATAGGCAGCGAACAAGTCACGGAGGGGTAGCGATGGCATCGGTAGCGCAAAAATATTGGGCTCACCGAGAGGTTTCTCCAATCGATGTGGAGCGCACATGGTTAGCTGGAACTCGGCGGAAAATGAATGCAAAGTGGGTGCGTTGGTCGGTGTGGCATCGCTTGGAGGGGACGCTTTGTCCATTGGCGACCTCGGCGGCTCAGCCTCAGCGATTGTTGCGCTTTATATCAGAGAGCAAGCTTTCAGGCTTAGTGGACTGGCATCACATTCCCTTTTACCCCAAAGTCAATCCTTTGATGGAACGCGTCTGGATCGGAAAGGAAGCGGTCAGCGCACCGTGGTTTGTTCTTTCGGCAGGGATGGTTCCGTTAGAGGTCGTGGATCAGGCATGGAGACAAGGCGACCTCCGTTATTCGTGTTCGGCGCCGGTGATCCGTGAAGGTGAAGTGACCGGCATATTGACTTGGTTCGACGATAAACGTTTTGATGAAAATAGACGATGCCTCGCGGCCACACTGGGACAGCAAGCCGGCAGTCTCAAATTGGTGACGCCGTGGAATGCTCGGGCATTCTTGTTGGACCCGGCTCGTTCTACCGATGGGGCGCGCTCGGTAGCGGGCACAAAAGCCATGCTGCAGGTGGAGGATCGGGTTCGTAGAGAAATTGCTGAAAGGCTCCACGGACGGGTTCAGAGTACGCTCTTGGTCGCGGCCGAACGCGTGCGTTCTTGCGCGACCAGTCTTCGCAACAGTGTTCCTGAGATGGCGGCAGAGTTGGATAGTGTCTTGAATTTGCTAGACAATATCCGCGAGCAAGAAATTCGCGAGTTAAGTCATCGTCTCCATCCTTCATTGATCCAATTAGGACTTCGAGCCGCTTTGTTCGGATTGGCAGGGACGTGGGCACCTAATGTGGACGTCCGCATCCACGTCGATCAACGGTTCGAAGCGGCCGATTCACCTATCGATAATCAGATTCCAGAAGAAATCCGTCTGGCGGCTTACCGGGTGGTAGAGGAAGGAGTAACCAATGCTAGGCGCCACGGTGAAGCGAATCGGGTTGACGTGTCGCTCTATTTACGGAGTAAGGGCTTAATCGTGCGCGTGTGTGATAACGGACGGGGTTTTGTCTCTTCCGAGTTTCGCCTGGGATTCGGGCTGTCTCAATTGGATGCTCGGGTGGAATCTTTGGGCGGATCGTGGAGGATTAAAAATCTTACGGCGGGGGGAGCAGGGCTCATTGCCCGTATTCCCTGTGGCGACCTAGCCGTCGGGCGTCAATGACTTAGAGAGCGGGGCAAGGCGACCCAAGTCTATAACCCCCAGATTCGCACCGCTGCCGGGCGCGTGGGTACGCCCGGTCGTGACATCTAAAGACCGAGTCTCGCTCTCCTCGATTGCTCAGGACGGCTTAGGGGCGATGAAGGATTCCATCGATCGAGACCACCTAGCCAGCGAAAACACGCTCGCTAGGCAAACGGTTCTTCGTTCTGGCCAAATCCTGTGGTCGATGGGATGGTGAGGCTAAAGGGCAGAATATCGTCAGAGAAACTTTATGAAAAGAGGCATAGCTAGAGGGCGAAGGCATTGTTGTGGGAGAAGAAGTCACTGGTTGAAGGCCAGAGGCATTTGGCCGGCGATGTGTCTCGAACAGCGTTTGTGATTGCTGGTCGAAAGCTCCAATGACCAACCCATGGAAGCGTCCGCAGTTCCCGGTATTAGTGCTGCCCGTGACTTTGATTTGGCTATTTGCCGATGGATAGCGGAAGGGGTCGGGGGGCCTGAGCGGTCAACGCTGAGCTTTCGATTAAGCTTGGCATCCGTGGGGCATCGTCTCAAGCCAACCGCCCCCGGTCGATGACACAACCAAGCAATCGTGGCGAAAGTGCCGACGAAGGTGGCGAAAGTGCCGACGAAGGAATCTCGAGTAAGGATGGCGAAGCCTAGCATGAAGACCGGGGGAAGAATAAGAAGTAGGAGAGGGGGTTAGAAAACGATGTCGATTCAATCGATGGGATCGGGAGTCGTGCGATGTCCCTGTTCGGGTTGCGGCAAGATGATCGACTACACCATGATTCATCCGTCGGCGACGTTGCCTAAGAAAGTTAGAACCTTGTGTCGAAATCTACATCCGGTAGAACTGGAGTTTCTGGTTCAGGGCCAGGAGCCTAAGACTCGGTGCCTATTGCGAACGGACGGGGCGAAGTAGGGTGACGAGTCGAGATGAGGGATGGCGAATCGTGGGAGACCCTGTTGGGGTCTCTTCAAGGGCGGTGAATGGTGATGGTTCAACCAGCGCTATCTCGGACTCGACAGGGGGGATCCGCGCTGGCTCGTCCAAGAGCACGGTCAGCACCCCAGGCAGCGTGATGCTTTCGTTCGTTGCTGGCAAATTGTTCTAATCACGCGTGTCTCAAGATTGCGCTCTGGTTGAGGTCTTTTTTCGAGACGTTGGGGTCTTCGCCTGGTTCGCCTTCGATGCCGCTGGGGTCTCGGCTGTGGCAGGGGCAGTTTTGGCGTCTTCGAGTTCGATGCCAAAGAGCGTGGATACATCGTCGTCGAGAACGCGCGCACTCCGCCGTCCTGACTTCTGGAGCAGGCGCTCGGATTTTTCGCTAATGGCGGTTGAAATCAAAGCCTCGATCTCGACGCCGCGGAGAGAAAATAACAGATTAGGGCTTTCATCCAGGCGGACGCCAATGCCATACATGACGGCAGCCACATGTTTACACATGTGCGCACCATCAGGGCAACTGCAACTCATTCGAATTTCCTGAGGGGTAGGAAAGAGCCCAGAACCCTTGGCGGTAAAGAGTTCACTGAGCGCTTTAGGGAAGCGGCCTTCAATGAGTTCGGCCAGTGAATCAATCTGGCCGGCACAGGAATCAACGAGAGCAGTCCAGGTGTCTTTGGGGAGCGCTTTGATATCCACTCTTACCTCGTAGGGGTGCCGTTGACTGCCCTGCACCAGCGCCTCCACCTGACCCGTCTTCAGTCCAAGATGGACTACGGCTCGGTGGCGGACATAACTCCGACCGCGTGAAATTCGGTAGGCGTAATCGGCATAGCTTTCAAGGTTTTTATTCCAGGCTTTGGCCCACCACGTCCGGGCCAAAGAATTGGTTTGCAGACTGACAGGAGCAAGATCAGGTCGAGATTTTTTCAGCCTGGCGACGGTCTTTAGCGCTTTTTCTTCACGTTCTGCGACTGGTACGTACTTCGGATATCCATCGTAAAACATGTGCTTATCCTCCTCGCTAATATCTAAACGGATAGACGGAACAAGTCTAATAAGCGCTCGTTGTCCATTTCCGTAATCCAGCTTTCTTGCATGGTGGGTACAATCTCTTGCGACAACCGCATCTTTTCTTCAATCAGGGCGTCAATCTTTTCTTCAATTGTACCTTGACTAATCAACTTATGCACCAAGACGTTTTTCTTTTGACCAATGCGAAAAGCACGGTCGGTGGCTTGATTTTCGACGGCCGGATTCCACCAACGGTCGAAGTGGATGACATGGTTTGCGGCGGTAAGGTTTAAACCGACGCCGCCTGCTTTCAACGACAACACCAAAAAGGGGACATAGTCGTGGCCTTGGAACTTGGCGACGAGCGCTTTTCGGTCTTTGACCGCAGTCTGGCCGGTCAACACTAGGCCCTGATGGTGGAAAATCGTTTCCAGATACGACGCCAAGGCGGCGGTAATTTCTCGGAACTGGGTAAAAACCAGCACCCGTTCCCGTTTCTCAAAGATGGTTTCCGCAAGTTCACCCAGTCTTTGGAACTTTCCGCTCTCTTCAGGATCGTAGACTTTTTGCCCGAGGTACTGGTCGGGATGGTTGCAGATTTGTTTGAACTTTAACAACGAGGAGAGGATTAAGCCCTGGCGCTGAATCCCGGTGGCTTTGGATGTCGACAGGGTCTCGACTAAGTCCTCGACTGCGCGCTGATAGAGCGCGGCTTGGCGTTTGCTTAACAAGGAAAAGGTTTTCATCTCGATTTTTTCTGGCAAATCGGAAATCACTGCGGGATCGGTTTTGAGACGGCGGAGAATAAAAGGGCTGACGACGCTGCGAAGTCTTCCATAGCCCTCAGGATGCGAACTCAATTGTTTACTGAATTTGGTAAACTCTTTGGCTGTCCCCAGGAGACCTTGATTCAAAAAATCAAAGAGGGACCAGAGATCGCCGAGACGATTTTCAATCGGCGTACCGGTCAAAGCAACGCGATATTGCGCTTTGATGCGTTTGACAGTTTTGGTTTGTTTGGCCTGAGGATTTTTAATGGCTTGAGCTTCATCTAAGATGAGCAGATCCCAAGCAACTTCTTCTAACCACGGATTTTTAGCCACCATACTATAAGTGGTGATAAAGAGGTCGTATTCCGATACAAGGTCTGGTCCGATAACGCGGTCATCGTCTCGGGGTTTGACTGAGGGGTGAAGAACGCGAGGTCGCAGTGAGGGCGCAAATTTATCGATTTCGTCCAACCAGTTGCCTATCAGTGACGCGGGGATGACTAGCAGCGCTTTAGTCGATTCTTTGTCGCGAAGATGATTTAACAGCGCAATGACTTGCACCGTCTTGCCCAGGCCCATGTCGTCGGCCAGGCAGGCGCCGAGAGCCAAGGTCTTCATGTAATGGAGCCAGGCCACGCCTCGGGATTGGTAAGGGCGCAGGTCGGCGTGAAAATCTGGTCCACCTAACACCGGCTCTAGCGTCTCGGGATGGGTGAGCTTGGTAAATACGGATTGGATCCAACTGCCGTTGGTAATCTCGACGGCGTCGGGTTCGTCCTCCAATCGCAACTGAGTCTCGGCCTCCATTTGGAAGCGCAAAGCGTCAATTAAGGTCATGTCCGAGCGTTGAGCCATAGTTTGAGCCGTTTTATAGGCGGCTAAGAGGGCTTCTAGTTGATCGTGATGGACTTCGACCCACTTGCCCTTAATGAGAGCCAGACCTTCCGTCTCGTTGAGTAGTTGGCGGATTTCCTCCTCGCTAAGCGGCTCATCGCCAATCGCCAATCCGGATTGAAAATCGATGAGCGCGTGGCCGCTTAAATGCCCCGGAGGTTTTTCTCCCACTTTCACCTGAAGTTTTAGGCTGGCTGCGCGCGACTTCCACCACTTGGGAATTCGGCATAAGATGCCTGCCCCTTCGTAGACGGGGACTTCGGAGAGAAAGGTATACGCTTCTCGTGCGGAAAGACCAATAGGATGAAAAATCTCACCTGAGTCCACGAAATCGGCAATCAACCGACTTTTCTGAGCGGCTTGATTCACTGTGGAGAGCAGGTCTAAGAGCTTTTCTTGGTTCTCTTGATATTCGACCAACGCGTTCTTGAGCGGCAGATGCCGGGTCTGCTCAAAACGGGTCTCCGAAGAATAGGTGGCTAGAAACGCAAAAGGATAGGCACCGTTTTTGTTCTCTACAAGATGAAAAAAGACTCGGCCGACCAAAGACAATTCCGCCGACCATAAGTTCAAAAAGGCGCTGACGCTGCCGGTGTACTGAGCCAGCTCCGAGGCAAACTGGAGCGTAAGATCGTGCCACAGCTCTTGGAACCAGGCATAGTTAAGATGTTCGCGCCCATTTAAGTAAGGGGCATTAGTAATCCACTGTTCGACATCTTCGGGATCCAGCACGACCTCGGTCTCGGTGCGAGTTTGTTCGAGATCGGGAGTCCGAGTGAGTGCATAAATGAAGCGACTGGCTACGGAATGCAAAAACCGCAGCGAGGTCGACCAGTTCGGATCAGGTTGGGAAAAACCGAGTTCCCATAAGCCGCGATTAGGATTGGCCAGAAACGACGCATACATTGCAGCTTGGCGTTTTTGAGCGGGCTCATCTAATGGAGTCGAGTCTGGCTCCCAATCGACCCAAAATCCTTCGGGATCGATGGTCGCGACTAACTTCAAAAATGATTCGGCCTTTATCGGTTCCTCCAATTCGATCAATCGGCTGAATCCTCCTCATCGGCGCTAAATTGTCTCCCTTCATTGTAACGCAAGACGGACAATGAGGGCATTACTTACATCGGGCGCTTGGCATCCCGCAAGCGGACAGTGGATTTGGCCTGATTGCGAAGTTATTAGGAGGGGTGAGTGGCCGACGCTTCATTCGCCCTAAAGCCCCTGGGCGCTAACGCATCTGCAGGTGTTAGGCTGGAGTGATACTGCGCGGGGGTCATCGTTTTCGTTTTTGGGAGAACGCCATCGTGTTGGAACACCATGATGCAACTAGACGTTGAGACGACCACAGCCTGGGCCTCAACCCGTTAAATTTGACTCGCGCGCAATATAAGAGTCGTCGGCTGGTGGGATCGGAAAGAGACAAGGAAAGCCACCAAAACGAAGATACTTAAGGGGGGTGTCGCGAACAGCCCTCGCTTCATCGGACCGACTGTGTAATGGTTGGAACGCGATTCGGGCTGTCAACAACGACACGTTATCCCGGTCGATGGCAGCCTCGACTTCAAAGGGTTGGCGGTCGGGACGAGACGATCGTCATCATCTTATGGATGGCTCGCGACTACGGCGGAACCTCACATGAAAACCATCCATTGGGTAGAAGCTGGTGGCTACCGTGTCTAAAGATCGGGTACGGGAAGGGTTGGCTGTTATTCGAAAGCTGCTATCGGATTTGAAAGGCCCATCCGTCACGGGCGATCCGATAGACTCCGACCTGCCAGCCTCGGCACAAATCCATAGGACGCACCCAACTGGGCGGCCGACTGAACCAAACGGGTGCCCTCGGTAGAAGCGGCGAGCGGTCGTCCCTTTCCACCGAGGGCGCTGTGTGGCAAGCGTCGGTTGAAGTGCATTTGACATCAACCCGAGCAAGCGTTCAGAAAAGTTATCTCCCCTTGGTCCGTTTTAAGACGGCGACACCGTAAGGATCCAGCCTGAGGTTGCCCGATACCATCTGGGCGGACAACAGGTCTTCACACGTTGTGGATCCGATATCTACGGTGCGAATTTGCTCGGAAAAGTTCATGACAAAGACCCATTCGACCCCCTCTTTATGCCGAACCTCGACACTGACACCGGGCGGCGGTGCTTTGGCTAAGGCGGTAGGCAGTCCAAGGTGGTGGCTCAGCGTGCGATAGAAATCATTTAAAAATGAAGGTCCGTTACGGGCTGCCATGTAATAGACATGGCCACGGCCGACGTCATTGACCGTGAGCGCGGGTTCATCGGCGTAAAAGTCGGATGCATAGTGTGCGAGTACCGTAGCCGTTTCGGGGTGGATGCGCTCACAAAAGAGATGACAGGCATAGGAACCGGAGAGACCTAAGGGGTTTTCGGACTCCAACACCATGTGATTGACGTCGTCATCATTCAATGCGTCAATTTCTTCGGACCACACTCCCGCTAGAGCACGAAGCGGTCCGGGGGCTCCACCGAGAAAGCATAAATCGCTATCGTCCACAATTCCGCTCCAGTAGGTCAGCACTAAGGTCCCGCCAGCTTTGACAAATTCCTCGAGGCGCTCCGACACACCGTCTCGCACCATGTATAACATCGGGGCTACGATCAGTCGATAACGGGAGAAGTCTTGGTCCATGTCAATGACATCAGCGGCAATTCCTTGGTCCCAAAACGGACGGTAATGGGCTTCGACCGTGGGCTGGTAGTCGCGATGTTCGACGCGAGGACCAAAGGCTCCTTCCAAGGCCCATCGGTTTTCCCAGTCATAGAGCACGGCGACTTTGGCGTCGATTTGACTTCCCACCGCCTGGTTAATGCTTTTAAGAGCCGTGGCGACCTGTTGGACGTCGCGAAACACGCGTGTATTTTCATGGCCTGCATGGTCGACAACCGCTCCGTGAAACTTTTCCGAGCCACCGCGACTTTTTCGCCACTGGAAATATTGTACCGAGTCTGAACCGTGAGCTACTGCTTGCAGCGAGGACAAAAGATGCATGCCGGGACGCTTCAGTTTAGAAACGGCCTGCCAATTGGTGACACTGGGGGTACTCTCCATGAGCAAAAACGGCTGTCCACCTTTTAATGAACGGTTGAGATCGTGAGTAAAGGCTACCTGTGCGGCGAGATCTACGTCGGATCCGCTGGCGTGCCAGCGAGGGTAGCTGTCCCAGGAAATGACATCGAGGTCCTTGGCCAACTTCCAGTAGTTCAGGCCTAGATAAGTGCCCATAAAATTGGTGGTCACGGGAATGTCGGCAGCGAACGCGCGAAGCGGCTCGATTTCGCTGCGCATGAAGTCCAAAGTTTGATCGGTCACAAATCGTTTCCAATCAAGACTGAGACCGTGTAATGAGCCTGTGCCCCGAGGCGACGGAGACTCGATTTGATCCCAACTGGTATAGGTATGTCCCCAAAATCGGGTCCACCAAGCGTGATTTAATCGGTCTAGACTGCCATAACGCTGTTGAAGCCATTGTCGGAACGCTGACTGGCATAAATCACAATGACATTCGCCCCCATATTCATTGGAGAGATGCCAGAGCTTGAGGGCGGGATGGCGTCCATAGCGTTCGGCTAAGGCGCGGTTCATTCGTTGAGTCAATCTTCGGTATTGCGGCGAGGTATAGCAGTGATTATGGCGCTCGCCAAACAAATTGCGCTGGCGATCGGCACCCACTCGGAGTACTTCAGGGTAGCGTGCAGCCAACCATGCCGGTCGAGCGCCCGTCGGAGTAGCCAAGACTACATCGATTTGATGGGCGGCCATGCGGTCCATCAATTGATCCAACCAATCGAATTCGAATCGACCTTCTTCTGGTTCCAAGCTCGACCAGGCAAAAATGGCCACTGAGACCTCGTTGATTCCGGCTAATTGCATCAAGCGTAGATCTTCCTGCCATACTTCTGGGGTTTCCCACCACTGCTCGGGATTATAGTCGCCGCCGTGCCAAAAGTGGGGCAGGCTAAAAGAGACAGGCCTTTCACTCACCGTGAGTTCCTTCTTTCTTCAAAGATATTCCCGAAACGGTCCTGATACTGCGTTGGTCAAACAGCCGATCCATCTAACGCTCAATGCTAACGAAGAACCGCCCCGTTGCCGACTATCATAGGCTAAACGCGGTCGATGGGCTAGGTCGAGAAGGTAAGCCGATCAGGGAAGCCGATCAGCCATCCTTAACGACAAATTCATGCATCCCTGTACTATGATCTAACAATAGGGATAGGTCAGAATGCACGTCGCCGATGTCTTACAGCATTCAGAAATGATGGGTCCTGGAGAGGAGCGGTCCTCGGCGACGGCAGCCATCATGAAAGTCTCAGTCCCGATCCAAACTAAAAATCCATTCACGTCCACGGAAATCTGCTAAAAGAACTTGGCGCTGAGAATACCTTGGGGTAACCGGAAATTCTCGGGGTGCTTTGATCACTGCTATACTACGCGCAGGTCATGGTTTTCGCTTTTTGGGGGAACACCATGATATAAGGAATCCGTGATGCAGCAAGGGGTTGAGACGCCACAGATTTGGCAGCAAATGGTAAAATATGGTCCGCTCGAAGTATAGCAACGTAATGTGGCTTAAGGATACGACGAGGAACCGAGGGTTTAGGTCCGTGTCCATGCAGATTGCGCGTCTTTTTGAACAACGGACGCATCTGTGATCTGGTTCAGATGATACAAATGGCACTACAATGTCCGATGGTCACGCTGCAGTGAACCTACAGTATTAAATTTGCCGCCCATTAACCGTTCGCGAACGCAGATCCAACCAATTCCCTCGTATGTGGCGTCCGCTTTGTTGCCCGATTCATCGCAAAGACCAACCCTAGGTCGCCTCTCTAGCCGGTTTCCCCCCAAACTCGTCTTCGCCATCAATGCGGCGAAGTGAAAGCACGGTGGCCCCCCAGGCGACCGCTGAAGGTCTCCTCCGGGGCCGCCGCGAGGTTATAGGACCGGCCCATGGATAGACGCCACCGCCTGCGAAGGCCGATGGCGTCCTCTCCGCCGCGCTCCGCAACGCGCGCTTAGACGTTTCGCAAAATCTGCGAGACCTCGT
>JAMCVM010000065.1 GCA_023475835.1 Bacillota bacterium
GTGGAACGATGGGGTGGGCGCTAATTCGCTTTGTCATCACTTCCACTAAGTTTCATGCCAGCAGAGACCCCACCGATCAGGGCCCGTCGTTCAGTCGGGATCAGCCCAAAGGGCAGGGATACGACCTGGACTCGGCCGGGGGGCCTCGCCAGGCCCGAGTCTCATTGACGCACCACCAGGACTGCCAGCACGCGCCGGTATACAGCTCACCAGAAACCCCACGGCCCCCGCCCATCAGCGAATGCTGGAAATACCATTGGGAAGTTCCTCGACCACCCGTGCCACCTCGGAATGAGGCAAGCACTGATGACCACTGACTTAGCCAAATCCTAGACAAAAAGAGATAGGCAAAACAAATGGGTTGCGGAAGGGCAATGGAGCCGGTCTCGGATCCCTTGGTTTATTCGTCATTATCCGTTGATCCCTTGGAAGCCGCGCGGACGGCTGACCGATGTGAAAGTTTGGCTACTTTCGTTAGGTGCGATCTAAAAAAGGCTTGGCCCATTGCCAACCGGGATCGAAGGTGGCGTAAACTCGGCGCCCGTCGCCAAGATCAATGCCGCGATGGCCGACATACCAAGAACAGCACTCGATTTACCCAATATCATACGACAAACTTCCTTAAAATCACAAAAATCACAAAAATCACAAAGATTACATGGGCCTTCTTAGAGACCTTCCACCATCCTTCCACCATCACAACGCTACGGGCGACGGTTTGGTTTCAATTTTTGGTGCAGAACCCGCGATCAATGTGAGTGAGGGCTCCGTTATCCCCTTAGCTGCCTGCATAGTGCAGCTGCGTTGTTGGTCGCTCGGAGACTACTTACGAGGGGCTGTTTTGGCATTGGGAGTCGCTGTATGAATGGCTGGGACCGTAGGCATCCCCCAATCGATCGTCCCCAGACATGAAATTCGATCATAGCAGCTTCACCTCACCCCAAAAGGCAGGTCGGCCGGTCCGATCACGAAAACGGGTGCATTCCCATTCCGTGCAGCGTCCGATACCCATCCGGGATATGACCCGGATGGGTTTTGCGTTCCGTTGACCTCTACCTTGGGGTTTCGAATGCCGGAATTTTGGGTTGGACTCCTCCGGGGCCCCGGATATGCTGGGGCCGGGCGGGTCGCGTCGACATCATGGGTCTTGACCCTATGTGGCGAGAACAGGGACTCCTCGGCTGAAAGAACAAGGCGACGTCGCCGAAACCATAGCGACGTTCCATGGAACTTATCGGGGATAGACGTCGTCCCTTTTCCGAAACGATGGTTCGAACCGATATCCAAGGATCTGGCAGTGCCCAATGATCCCCAAACGATCCGTCAATCACTACCCCAACCCGAGCGGTGCCTGTGACGGTGGCAGTTCACAAGCTTAGGACGTACCCCTTTCCTTACTCAGAGTGAGGTCGGAACCGGGGCCCCGGATATGCTGGGGTCGGGCGGGTCGCGTCGACATCGTGGGTCTTGACCCTATGTGGCGAGAACGGGGACTCCTCGGCTGAAAGAACAAGGCGACGTCGCCGAAACCATAGCGACGTTCCATGGAACTTATCCGGGATAGACGTCGTCCCTTTTCCGAAACGATGGTTCGAACCGATATCCAAGGATCTGGCAGTGCCCAATGATCCCCAAACGATCCGTCAATCACTACCCCAACCCGAGCGGTGCCTGTGACAGTGGCAGTTCACAAGCTTAGGACGTACCCCTTTCCTTACTCAGAGTGAGGTCGGAATGCCTGGCTTTTAGCCTCCGCTATCTCCGCTATGGGCGCGACTCCAGATCATGGGTCTGCTAGGCTCCACCACGGAAAGTTTTGGACGCTGTAAAGTGAAAGTGCACGGCTTTGTCAACACCCTGTTTTAGCCCTCAAAATGTGAGATGGTTCCCTCCTCGGTTTGTAGATTGTGTCACCATAGGGTTTAGATGAGCGGGGATCCTGGCGTGTTCTCATGGACGTCGGACGAAAGCGTGGTTGATTTGACGGGGAGCCAGGACCGCTTGCCGGGCCTATTGGATCAGAATTTGGCGGGGTGCCTGCCCACTTGCGCGAAGAACCACTGAGCGCCTCGAAATTCTAGCCAGCCAAACGGAAGGAAGGAAGGGGGCTGGCACGTGTGCAAGGCTTAAGCAGTGACTCGAATGGCTCCGGTTCGACTTCAAAGGGGCCACCGCCCGTCGGGAAGACAGACGGTGCCGTATTGCCAAGGCGATGTCGTCGAGTCCGGATGGGAGAGAGCGCCGATCGAAAAGATGGCCGTTGAGCGCAGCGAGACACGATAAGCACGGGGAGGTAAAATGGGGTGGGTTGTGGGCCTTGTCAATCTGAGTAGAAACCCGCCGCGTGACACGACGACGATTGGAATCGTAGGGTTTCGGATAAGGGAGGGCTTTGCCGTGGAGCTGGCGTGTCCTTCCCTTGAGGGAATCATTCTTAATGCCCCCTTTATCATCCCTTCGATTCCCTGTGATTGCTGGACCACTCGGCTTGACTATCTCCGCGAGCCCCCACACCTCAGGAACATGCGCGCTCTGAAGGCGTTGAGTAGCTAATGACGGAGTGGGAAGTCAAGGTTGAGGACGACTTTCAGGCGGAGGGTTGCCCGAGTGGTGGAGCGATGGGAAGAGACCGGCGAGTCCGAAGGATAGGGCCAAACGAGGCCCAAGATGCACGCCAAGCTCCGATGACCATTCGTGCGTTTGTACCGGCAACCTCGTCCTCCGAGTTCAACCTACGTGCCTTCACGGTTCCCCGCCATCACGACGTCCCCCCTGGTTCGCTTGACCCATGGCGTGGCACACTTGGTAGAAACGTGGAGGACGGATACCACCAGGCCTATGGGCTGCAGTTCGAGGGGGACACTAACCCTGTCGCCGAGTCTCGCTGGATTGCGCCATCGCAGTCTCACATTTTGTCAGCGCTAGGGATGGCACGAAAGCCCTTAAGACGGGTCATCTTGGCGAGGGGGCGAGTAGGAAGGCTTAGGATCCCACAGAGCCTAAGCCGGCGATGGAAAGCAAAAAGATTGGGCGTGGGTCCAAAGCCTGTAGGCATCAGTCCGCTGCAAGGGTTGGATCGGCTTCGAGCGTGCTATTTCAGAGTCTGATCGTGCAGGCGGACATGAAGAGCGACATCGTGCACGAACGTTTGGCAGACGGCCAAGTCCCCATGGGCGTGGTCAGAAGCGGCGATTAGACCAACCAATTTAACAACATGGGGGGATTATCATGATTCCATCACTCTTTATCGCACATGGTTCTCCGCTTTTAGCGGTGGAACAAAATGAGTATACGCAGTTCCTCGGCCGCCTCGGTC
>JAMCVM010000239.1 GCA_023475835.1 Bacillota bacterium
TAGGAGCGATGCCCGCGCATCCGGCATCTGCATTCCTCACCACACGTGCACTCAAAAGGCCATCGTTCCGTGTCTCCCTCCATGCCACTCGGTTAGGGCCAGCAAATGACTCCGTGTCGGTGCAACCCTCGGATTACGGCGTGGATGTCTTCTCCTATGACACGCAACTTCTCGCTCCGAGTACGGTGCCGGCTTTAGAAACACTGGGCATGGGGATGCAACAATTCCCCAACGAGAATCAATGGAGTTGGGTGAGCAACGCCTTTCGGGATGGCGGCACCGCTCCGGTGTCACTCGCTTGGTGGGGTCAACTGCTGACCGCGACACACACCACGGGTTTATTCATTTTCGACTACGACGAAAATTCCACGTTCACCGGCGGGGGCACACCCGCCGATGCCACGCAACTGACCCAGTATATTGTCCAACACCATCTCCCAAGGGGTTACGCATAGAGAGTGCCGACGTATGCCACCGTGTTGTCAATACGAATAGTCATTCTCCACGGATACGATTTGAGACCATCATAACGGTGCATGAACGTTCCATCCCATGTAATCGGCTCTTGAGGAACATCTACCCGATACCCAGTATTAAGGTTTTCGAATGTTACTGTAAAAGCTACGGGGCCGACTTCTGACAACCGGGCCTGCGGGTTCCAAAAGAGGTGGACCGTATCTTTCTGCCGTTCGACGTGATCAACAAAGAGCCAACGTTTGAAGAATACTGGAGAGCGGGTGGCGACGCGTATGCGATGGTCCCAGACGCTACGGATAGCGACCGGTAATATATCCCGCAACATACTAAGTTCTGCGGGGGAGCGAACGAGAATAACCGTATTGGGGGTCAGTGATACGGAATGATGGACTTGGATTTCGGCTTGGCGACGTGCCACGATCTCATCCCGCTCGCTTGGTACGAAAGCACCATCGTGAAAGACCTTGTCGAATGGAATGCCCAGAACAAAATCAGCCGTCTCACCAAAGTTGGCATACGGTGACGCTGCGTTGCGGTCGGAAAACCGAACCGCAGGCTTGGAGAATAAATCATCAAGCGGGACACAGAAATAGATCGGAATCGCACAACGGCCGTCATACGGATAGCGATTTTGGGCCCGAATTCCCTCAATCCCATACAACATCGGCGTGCGCGGACGCCAATAAAACCGAACATATTCCCGTACGGAATCGGTTGTACGATTTAAGATCCCGGGATCTCCGACTTCGCTGGCGATTAAACCATTTAACGTGGCGTCCTGACGCGAATACAACACGTTATCCTGCAAAATCGACGGTACATTGCTCAACTCAGTAAAATGATAGCCATAACCTATCCAGATCGCAGTAGATCCACCGGAGACTTTTAAGTCATCCATCCGCGAGCGAATGGTTGCACGGTCCTGAATGCTAAGATTACCCGCCATAAAAAGCAGGCACCTCAAACCTAGAAACGGTCCCCGCTCGCCGTGGCGGCAACCGAAGTTGTAGAGTGGGAATAGCCGAGCCGCTCTGGTTACTGTAGCCCGTTCGGACGACATCGATATAGGACAATTGGGTCAGCAAATCCCACATATAAGATGCGGTATCTAATCCTATCCATTGGTTAAGGGTGGGCCGGTCGAGAAACCCGTGGGTGCGCAAAATATCCCACAGAACGTCTAGATCCGTCTCCAATAGCGCAACAGCCTGGTCAGACGCATCTAACTGCAACTGCCGGCAGGATTGTCCAAGCTCGAATCCCGGAACTTCGGTGATAACCACGTCTCCTTGGAGACGTGCGATAGCCACCAGATCGTCCCACACTTCACTTGAAGGAAGGCTTGCAGGCTCCGAGCACAACCACTCACGAATCTCTTCCGCCATCCGATATTCCGGCGGTTCACGTTGAGACTGGGGCGGATAAATGAAGACGTCAATCGGCAAGTGGCGCAAATATCGCTCCATAACCGGACGCACCTCATTCCAGACTAGTTCTCCGTTGCCACACCCCAATGCGGGAAACGCTACCGAATAAATGCCGGCATCCACGCACGTTCGGGCAAAGTTCTCAAGTCCCGCAACGATATCGGCAAGCTGAGAGCGGTTACGCCAATGACGTTTGGTCGGGAAATTCATAATCCATTTCCGCGAAGTTTTATACAGCCAAGGGCGACCCACTCCAATGGCACCGTTTCGACAAGCCGTTTGGTATTCAGCAAACATCTCTGGGTAGACCTGCTTAAAACGCAGAGCAAGACCCTTACCCATTACGCCCACCAAATTCACCGTGTTGACGAGGGTCTGAGCGGGACTAGTCAACATATCCCCTTCAACGTACGTCAGCACAGACAGCTCCTCCCTTGTAGCACTCGCTTCGGCCACTATTTTATCACACCTCTCGCAAAACAAGATGCCGTAAAGCCATGTCAGGCACCAATCGTGGTGTTCGGTCTCCAAGACCGCCCCCCACCCTCCTGGGCCAGGATTTCCGGAGTCCGCCCCATCCGTTGCCATCCACACCATAGAATCGTTCACGATCTCCTTCGCTCCCTTGGTCAGACATCTTCCTCATCGTTCCTGCTAGGGCCCCTTCGTGCCAGCCAACCCCCATGGGCTACGCTAACGCCTTTAAGGGAGCCAAGTGGGCTTCCAAATGAGCGTCTAAGGCCTTAGCACGACGATTCAGCGTCAACGATTCCGTTAAGGGAATCTCTCCTTGCTCGAGCTGCTTGGTCAGTTGCGTCAGCTCGGCTATACTGCGCGCGGGTCACACTTTACATTTTAAGTGGTGATGGCAAGAGGGCTGGGTGAGACTGAACATCGCGGATTTTCTGGGCTTTTGCACAATGGCTGCTATCCGTTTAAATATTCCGAGCCTATCGGTTTGCCTCACTGATGCCCAAATAGGACAACCAAGCCCATATTGGGCCATCGCATATTGCGAGTTGCTTTGCTCCGAGAACTGACCTCAACGGTCGATAGCAGTCTTTGTGCAAGAGCCGAGTTTTGAACCAGGTCCCTAGATTTCATTGCCCATTCTTCCGCAATGTGTTTGCCCCCTACCCTCGCTGAGAGCCGCCGCTGGTCTGGCGATTACTTTCCGGTTATCATATCGACGCTCCTGCTGATGGGCGGTGGAAGGTATGACCGCGAGCGTCCGAATTGATCGCAACGGAAGTATCACGGTGTATGCGGAATACCCTGAGAAAGGATTAGGACTGAGCCGGGCACGCGCCGACCCGGTGGGAGAAATCGGGTCCTGGCTATCGGCTTCTCCTGATGATGTTGCACAATCTCTTG
>JAMCVM010000160.1 GCA_023475835.1 Bacillota bacterium
GCTCTCCCGACGGTTCGAGCTCTGAGAGGCATGCTCTGCTTGCTTTCGCAACTCCGGAGGGCTTTGGTGTCCATGCTCCTCGCGCCACGCGGACACCGGGTTCGGCAGGGCCGGGACATGGACGCACACCTGTTATAGTCCCCTTCTTTGGTTCTGGGTTTGGGCTGAGTCCGTGGTCATCCGTTCTCGCTTATTTCCGAGGAGGTCCGGAGGTGTGGGAACTCCCCCAGGTGTTCTCCCAGGATTCGCTGATGGGCGAAGGCAGAGGGTTTTCTGGTGAGCTGTACAGCAAATACGGGTGGGGCGTCAATCAGCGACACCAGTCCCTTGGGCGGATCTTGGCCTTGCGTCTGTCCCTGATCCGTGGGGTATCTGATGACACGACAGGTCGCGGAAGTAATGACAAAAACCCGTGAGCGCCAACCGTCGATCCTGGTCGAAACGGACTATGACTATCACGATACGCATGGGACTGCGACGATGGGTCGGCAGGAAAGACTTCCATGCGCTGACGCGCATGGCTCAACGACTCCCAGGCTTGGCCTACCAGCATCACGACGGGTGGTCTAGAGTGCTGACCCTAAACCGTGCAAGGCCCCGTTGCTTGGATGAAGGATGCGATCGCTGGCCGTTAGCTGCATTTGAAGCATTTGCTTGGCGGAGGCAGCCAACCTTCCTGAGTCGCTGACTGCGGGTTCGGTAACCCCCCGCCTTGGAGAGTCTCCCTCACTGCCTCCGTTCTCAAAAATCGAGCGGGGTTCCCCTCGAAGAGAAAATGCCCCGAATGTGGACGGATCCTGGTCCGACCACCGTTCTCGAACTCATCACAGACCATTTGAAAACAATGATCGGGCCTAATAATGGTATAGACCGCAATCGCGGCCCGGAGCTGGCGACGTGATTAGGTATTAACGCCGCTCAGTACTAGTGTCTTTTGGACAGCCCGGATCGCGACGATTCCTCAATTCCCCTTCTGCTGAATCTTGTGATCAGGAATTATCCTCCTTGACGACAAATTGTTTCCATAGACGACTTTTTCGGATTGCGCTATGGTGACACTATAAAAACCTCCGAAAGAAAAAGAGAGGGAAAGCGTATCCTATGATCGGAAGAGGTTCTACCGAGAAGTCAAAGGGCGGTGTGGCACATATGGACCATCAACCCACGGTCAAAGAAATGGAACGGGCGCTCGGATTGGATGAGTGCGGCGTGATTGTGGTTAATTCTGGAGACGACGCTCAGGATATGTCTGAAAAAGGCGACGCTTTTGCCGAGTGGTATGAGGAGGAGTTGCGCGAGCGGTATGAACGTTTTCAGCACCGAACAACAGAATGCTGATCAAGGGGATTTCTTTTTTGCCAAATTTCTTGATCCCAGCACAGGTCAAGCGATTCCTCATCCCGTGTTTGTTGTCGGAAAGAATGCGGATTCTCAATGATGTGGAAGATGTGATTGTCTGCAAATGTTCCTCACAACCTAAGCGTTCTGGTTACGATATCCTCGTTTCATTAAAAAAGCCTACGGTAGTGAGAACGAACAAAACCTATACGATTCGCCGAAACTTATTGCGGTTCAAAATCATGCACAGCCTTTCTTCTGCCGAGATAGCATCCCTTCTTGACTCCGTTGACAGTGCTGTAACGAAGCGCTGACGCCGCCACCGACGATTTCTTAACACATGGAGAATGGTCTCCTCGCGAGATTTTCTTGTGGAATTGCAAGAGAGTAGACAATTCGCGGGTGAAGAACTCGGGACGCAGTGCGTGAACCTTACTCCGGATCGGAAGGAAATACCGTCACAGTTTGGACGCGAACGGACGCGGGGCTTTGCTCATGGCGACCGAGCCACAAGGTCCAGTGGCGATTACAATACGCCCAGGTCAGTCCGCTCGTATACCGAATATGTTGAGCCGGGGCTCCGCAAAAACAGACGAAGCCGGCAGGCGGGGGCACCAAGCGATGAAAAATGGCAGGCGGCTCGACAAATGTGGATCGTGCGTGTTGAACCATCGGGAATCATCCTTTCTAGAATCCAACGGGACAATTGCTCATCACGGGGCTCTTGCACATCGACTGATGGACGCCCACAACCGGTTGTTGTTTGTTTCAGATGTCTTGCCTTACAGAAGTATTGGAAGGGTATATGTCCAAGGGCAAACGGCGCCACACCGACCGGAAACCTTCATGCGCTGCCAAAGTAACCTATCAGTCGGCACCAATATCAGTCGATGCGCAAGATCCCATCACGGAGTCTCTTCGGGAACGTGTCGAGCATCGGTGCAATCAGACGTAGGATGTTGGGCCGCCTCCGCATCAACCCCTGAGCTATTTCGGCGTAAACGCACCCATGGCTGGTGATCGAGCCACCACGCCCAACTAATCACCCCACCGAAGAGGATGATTCCCCCTGTCACGATGGTTAAGAACCCAAGCACCAGCATTCCCACCCTTTCGGTCGCTCCGACCAACCCAATCAAGCGGTTCGGGCGCATGACTCGCATCAAACGTTATGGATGCCAAGGGTTTCATTCATCGACCGTCGGCCCCATCGTCCACGGCGCTTGAGGTAATGCTGTGTGTAAGGGATGTTGATAGTACGGCTGACGCATTCGGGGATCCAGCCAATACACCACACTGTGATCGGTCACGGTGCGAATGGCGCGTCCGACGCCTTGCTGAGCTCGTGCAATCATCCACGCACTGCGGAGAACTCGAGTCCGTTGGAACGAACTTTCGGAGGTCCTCGTTGCCTGGCCTGGCCAACGAAAGATTTGGAACGCAGGATCCGTCGGTACCGGATTGGGGACAAACGGAACGGCCCTAGTATTATTAATGAAGGCAAACGGTCGCGTTCAGAGAACAACCGTTCGTATAATGTTCTGGAAAGGTGATTAGGGATTAACGCCGCCCAGTACTAGGTAGACCCAAGCCAGAGTGCGTGATTAGGCTGATAAGAATTCGAAATGTTGGCAGCTAGGCATTATAATCAAAACCAGGAATATTTAATTGGATGCTTCGTTAGGATGGGTGAATGAGATGAGCGACCGCCTTCGTGTGTGGTTGATGGCATCGCAATCGTCGTGGCAATCTACCTTGAATCGCATTCTGACCGAGTATTGCGCGGTGCCAGGCGTCGAAATTGAGTTGACTTGTGTATCTTGGAATCGAGCGTGGTCGTTGATTGTGGAATCGCTAAAGAATAATGCCTTGCCGGATGTGATTCAGGTGGGTTCGACGTGGCTTTCGGGGCTGATCGGATTAAAGGCGCTGGCCGGGATCGATCCCGCTGAGGCCCGTCAGCGGTTTGGCCCCATCGAAGATTATTCGCCGGTCTTGTGGGACCGAGTGGTCCTACAGGAGCAGGCGTGGGCCGTCCCTTGGATGCAGGATTTTCGTTTGCTCTACTATCGACGAGATCTGGTCGAAGACTTGCCAGGATTTTCGCAAGGCCTGGAAAACTGGGCGCGCCTCTTGAATTTGTTTACGGCCTCATCGCCGTATGTTTTTCCTGGGCTTCCCGAACCCGTGCTGGTGCAGACGGTGGCTTCTTGGGGATGGGCGATGGGAGGAAATTTCCCGCAAGGAAGAATGCGCCTAAGTGAAAATTGGGATGGATTTATTGGCATTGAGGCCCTATATCGCACTATTCAAAGTGGAGGGGTCGCTCAGGAGTCGGCCGCCATGGGTGCAGGAGAAGTGAACCATTGGTTTTTTGACCGTGGCCTGGGCGCGTGGTATTTGTCCCGGCCGATTTCCTTAGAAGAAATGGACTTGCGATACTGGGGCAATTCCGATCAGGCGAAAGCGTTGTTTGGCGTAGCGGCAATTCCCCTGGGGACCACATTGCCCTATTCCAGTTTTGTCGGCGGAAGCTTCTTAGCCGTCTCGAAAAGCGCCCGGCGTCCTGACCTGGCATGGGACTTAGTCGAACGCCTGTCTGGTGTCGAGGCGCAAAGCGAGGTGTCGCAAAGCCTGTTGTCCTGGCCCGCCAGGCGGTCGGCGATACTGCCTGAGTTCGTGCCGCGTATCGACGCGACCTTGGTTCGCCGGACGATGGAACGGGGACAGACCGAGCCTATGCTTCCCCATTGGCCCGTGTATGAGGCGGTTTTGGCGCGTCGGCTGGCCAATTTATTTTCCATGGCATGGGACGGGGTAGCGTGGAACCAAACGCGAGCCGAGCGCTCGGGCTTGGTTCGTGATTTTAACGACGTCGTATGGGTGACCAATTTGTGAGGCGAAAGGACCCAGGTGATGAGTGTGGCCAACTCAGGTGATTATAGCGATTGGCTCGATCTCTGCTATCGGTATGACGGCTCCTACCCGTTGTCTCTCCTCCATCTGGAGTTAAGCGCCAAACTCTACGAAGTGGTCCGCGACCGATATCGGATGATGATGCTGTTGTTGACGGACCAGGACGAGAACGTGATACACGGAGGGATTCGAGCCGATTCGCGTGGGGTGACGTTGGTCGACGCCTATATTGATTTAATCGACCACCAGGATTTGGATAGTTATGCGGGTGTGCGGGAAGCTTGTCGGACTCGACGGCCTCAGCTTGAGTCCAGTGCAGCGCAAGGCTTAGTATTGATTGACCTTCCCCTCATTAGCGGAAATCGGATCGTGGGCTGCCTGGAGTTGGAAACGACCACGCCCTCGAACGAGGTGATGCAATCACTGGAAGTGTCGGCTACGCCGCGCTTATTAGCGGGCGCGCTGCGGTTTGCAGAGACGGTTCGCCAAGCCTTCCTAGAGCGGCGCTACCTGATGTGCAGCGTGAATATTCATCAGCATTATAAGAAGGATCTTAGTTCGGACCATATTTTGGATGCGGTGTGTTTTCATATTCAGACCACCTTAGAACTCGATCGCTGTTTAATCATGGGGGATACGAATCAAGGGTGGCGACGTTTTTGTTCGGGGTTGTCCTATGCTGAAGAAGGGCCTTCGGTGGTGGATCCCGGACCATGGTCGGCGCTTGCCCCCTATGAAGCGAAGATTGAAGGCACCGTGATCATGTTCCCGCTGCCGACCCGTGGGGGGCACACGGCGGTGGTCATCTTCGACCACTCGATTAGTCAGACTCGGTTTCGAGAACCAGAGATTCAGCAATTAGCGATGGTGCGAGATGCACTGGCGGTGTTGTGGGCATTCACCGAAGATTTGGCAAGTGAGCGAAATGCGGTGTCAGTCGATGGGTTGACTGGCAGTTGGAACCGATCCTATGGGATTCGCTTCATCGCCGAGTGGTTGGAAAATTTACGCCATAAAACGGACACCTTTGCCGTACTCTTCATTGATGTGGATCGATTCAAAGATATTAACGACGGTTATGGTCACTTGATAGGAGACAGGACCCTTAAAGCACTGGCCGAGGGATTAATAACCCTTGTGGGACGCCGTGGGGTGGTCATACGCTACGGCGGAGATGAATTTTTAGTAGCCTGTCCCCAAATGAATGCTAAAGAAGGGGAGCGTTTAGCTGAGTCTTTGGTGAAACTTAGTCCGTGGCCGACCGATCTCCCCCAGCCCAGCATAAGCGTGGGGCTCGCCTTGGGGCCGATGCACGGAGAGACCCCCGAGGATTTAATCGATAGTGCGGACCGGGCGATGTATCGTGCGAAACGCAGCGGGGGGAATCGCTGGCTTACGGCCACTCTCAAAGCCGCATGCGAGTGATGGCGGGGATCGGCTGAGGACGAAAGGGCGGCGGATACTTTCGCGACCATCCCCCCCGATGGTCGGAATGAAGAGCGTGCCGAGGAATTCGAGCCGTCGGCACGCCATCCATTAATGCTTTTTCTGATGACGAAAAGTTTTGCAGGCGGTCTCCTGACAGGATTCAGCAGGAGTTTCACCGATATCGTCAACCACCAGGCTGGTCTGAGGGGCATCAACGCCTTCCGGATAGCGTTCAACCGCCCGATTGCTGGTGATGAGGATGGTGTCGGCCGCGCAGTAGTTTTCTCGGGCCCAATAAAAGCAGTTGTCCACGGTGCATCGAATAGTGGCCATGATCCATCCACGCTCCCTTGTCTTTGCCACGCCTAGATTTCTTAATCTAAAATCTTTACTTCCTCGGCATGTTGATCCAAGATGTGCTTGGCTCGGCTGGTCTCGTTGGAGTGAACCAAGATCACCGCCTTGCCTTCTTGTACTTCCTTTTGCAAGTGTTCACTTTCCTGCTTGGGAATGCCCCAATCCACAAAGGCTCCGGCCAACCCGCCGAGCGCGGCTCCACTGAGCGTGGCGGCGATGGGGCCTGCGGCCAAGATGGGCCCGATACCGGGGATGGCCAAGAGCCCCGCGCTGGCTAGAAGACCTACTCCCGCCCCGATGCCAGCTCCGGTCGCAGTGCCACTAGTGAGGTTGTGCATTTCGGTCTTGTGCGTCTTTGCGTCTTTAGCGACTATCGAGATCTCTTTTTCGGAAAATCCACCCTTTCTTAACTCGTCAGCTGCGCGTTCCGCGTCGTCCGAATTGCGAAACGTGGCAATCACCTTACCCATAGATCGGTCACCTCCATTCAAAGCATGGCCGTACCCGCGTAAAATATGCATGAACTGACGGTGCGTGGTAGACTCGAGGCATCCCATGGATTCGGACAGCGTCGTCAAGGAAGGCTTCTGGTGGTCATGGAGGATTCTCGAAGATCTAGATTTTATGGCCGTTGTCGAAGTATTTCACTGCTCGCTACATGGTGTCGGTGTCGGTGTAGGGGTTTATTACGAGGATGAGGAGCGGCAGCGATGGGGTATCTTGAATCATCAACACTGATTTGCCGTCAAGAACGTGGGGTCTTGACCTTGACCATGAATCGCGCGGAGGCACTCAATGCGTTGACTAGTGAGATGCTCGACGCGCTGATCGCTGCGTTAACAGCGGCAGAGTCTGACGATGAAGTGCGCGTGGTCGTATTGACCGGGAGTGGTCGAGGATTTTCCGCGGGACAAGATCTGGGCGAGCTAAACAATAAAGAAGGCCAATTTTCCGTAGAAACCCAACTGCGGCAGTATTATCGCCCCTTGATCCAGCGCGTAGCCAATTTCGCCAAGCCTACTATTGCTAAAATCAATGGCGTCGCTGCCGGGGCTGGAGCCGCCTTGGCGATGGCTTGCGATTTTAAACTGATGGATCGGCGGGCTCGCTTCCATTTAGCGTTTTCTCAGATGGGCTTGGTGTTAGATTCTGGGGCCTCATATTTTTTGGTCCATGCCTTAGGTCGAACCCGGGCGTTAGAACTCGCGTTTTTTGGCGGTTCATTGTCTGCACAAGATGCCCTGGCCTTGGGTTTGGTCAACCAAATTGCCGAGCCCGGAGAATTGGATGGGCTTACTGACGAATGGACCGAGCGTCTGGTGCTGGGGCCTCAGTTAGCCTTTCGATTAATCAAACAGGAATTGCGTCAGGCGGAAGGAGCATCGCTTGGCGAAATTTTGGAATTGGAGACGGCGTTTCAGATTGAGGCTCAAGCCAGCCTGGATCACCAACGGGCTATCGACGCCTTTATGAACAAGCAGCCGAATCCGTTTGGCCGGCACGTTACCCCCCCAAAATGAGGCTGAACGCCGCCACCTTTGATGGGTGCTGACGCCTGTCGATTCGAGAGGAACCCGAGGTGACAGACGGAAGATCGGTTGAACCGGGGGTAAATAACTGCTAAAACAAATCACATGATATCTATGTACATCGCATCATAAGGTGTATAATATGGGTATGCTAGTGAATATTGGCAAGGCTGCGAAAGCACTGGATGTCCATCCGGAAACGCTCCGGAGTTTCCACTGTCGACATTGCCATTACACCGCCCACGCCGATACGGTGGGCGCGATCAACGTGGAGCGCCGGTATACCGATCCCGAACTCCGGGAACGGATTCGGGTCTTCACGCCGAAGGAGGGGGTACTGAAGGTTCTCCGGGAGATTTTCGAGCGCAAGAACACTCTTTTGACCTGATTGCGTGGCGGGGATGTTCCCCGCCGGAGCAAGCCAGCTACCGGACTGCGTGACCGGCTAAGGGGAAACGACTCGGGGAAATCCGTCGTGCATTGCACGGAGTACCAGCGTCGGGGCCCGCTTTACCCGCAAGGGAACGGGACAGGCAAGAAGGTGGCGGTTGGGGGCCGAATCCCCCCTGTCGCCGGAAGGAAACTTAGTACCCGAGCAAAGCCGCCTGGGGGCTTTGCGATGACGGGAACGGCCACGGCTACCGGCAGGACTTTCGAGGTGGCGGTTCCGACCCTGCGGAGGGGTGCCGGAGACGGCTAGGAGCAAAACTGTGGCCTCCGAAAGAGCGAACAATTCCAGACGTGTTCAGGAATGTGCAGATCTAGGAGATTTCTGCATGGGTCTGTGTAAATATGCTTAAGCACGTTATAGCGGTGAGTGACCATGCGTTTGCAGATGACTTATGATGGCCCTGCGTTGGATGACCATGAAATGGACGTACGCGACCTCGCCCCTGCATTAATGGCGGCGGCAGATTTATTTGGGGCTGCGAGTCGGGAACTCTTTGGCCCCACGCCCAACTTGAGCGTCCGGGTCACTGGGTCCTTCCGTTCCGGATCCTTCGGCATTGACTTAAGCTTGGGCATCGCCGGCCTGACACAGACCATCATGGCGGTTCTTGGCGGTCCAGCCGCCACGGCAGCCAGCAACCTAAAAACGCTGGTAGACAGCGTGGTGGGGCTCATTGAGTTCCAGAAGCGTCGGCGAGGCAGAGAAATTCTTCGGGTGGAACGGCGTGAGGGCGGCAAGGTGGTGGTGGTAGTGAAAGAAGAGAGCGAGATCGAAACGAACGAATCCGTTGTCCGCCTTCTCGTCAATCAGGCCGTAACCGAGAGCCTGACCAAGACGATGGCCCCACTGGGGCAGCCGGGCATCGATCGGGTCACCCTAGGGTCGGAGGACGCGATGGCAGCCATGGTCACTACCGAAGAAGTCTCCTACTTTACACCGATGGAGAACCCCGAGGAGATGCTGACCGACGAGGTGCACCCGATGGCAGTATACGTGGTGTCGGTTGCATTCCGCGAGGATAACAAATGGCGGGTATCGGACGGACAAAATACGCTCTATGTCGCCATGGAAGATAAGGCGTTTCTTGAGAAGATAGACCACGGCGAGAGCTTTGCCAAGGGCGACCTTCTTATCGGGAAGGTTCGGATGCGCCAGTCAAATGCTGGCAATTTGCTTCGGACCGAGTACGCAATCGTGGAAGTGCAGGAGCACCGCCACGGCCCTCAGCAACTCGACTTTTTGCAAAATCCCGCGGACCCCAAGAACAACATTCCTGATCCTCGCTGACTCCTTCTTGCATGGCCCACGGACGCTTACATCCACGCCCCCCCCAATCTTGCGAGATTGGAGGGGCGTATTGCTCCGAACTGGCATGGCGGCCCTCGTCCATGCTGATCGGCAGTCTCAAGCGGTTCTGAGCTTACTGCCGAGCTAACACCCACGAGCCCATCCAACGGGAGCCCATCCCGCCGCGATGGGCTCTTTTTTAATGCGTATTTTTACGCCTATTAATGAAAGGGGGATTATCATGGCCGCGCTCGGTCTCATCCCGTGGCTCGGCGGTAAACACCGGTTCGCCCCGTGGCTCGCCGCCCAACTGCCGCCGCATCGCGTGTACATCGAGCCCTTTGGCGGCTCGGCTGCGGTCTTGCTCGCTCGGGCTACGCCGGCTCCGGTGGAAATTTACAACGATCTCGACGACGGGTTAGTAACGCTATTCCGGGTCTTGCGCGATCCTAACCAATTCGCCGAGTTTCACCGCCGCGCTCAACTACTGCCGTACAGTCGCGTCGAGTATTTGCGTTGCCGCGCCACCGGGCGCGAGAGTGACGATCCGATTGAGCGGGCTTTGCGCTGGTATGCGGTGGCCCGGTGGTCGTACTCGGGCCATTGGGGCCATGGCTGGGGGGCCGACTGGGCCATGCTGGATCCCAGATTCGATCCCGGGGCGTCGCTACCATTGTCTCAACGGTTTGAGTTCTGCGACGAAGCCATCAACACTTTGGCACACTGCCTAGCTCTGATCTCAAAAACCAAACGAGAGAACCGAAACGGTTGATGCGCCAAAGACCTATCTCACCAAGTCGGACCGTCTTCGCCGGGTTCAGCGAGTGCCGAGTTTCGAGGTCTTTAGTGCTGAATATATTTTTTCAATCCTGAGGAGTCGCGTCTTTACCCCGAACCCGGCCAGAACCACACGGGATGATCGCTTCATCGCCTAAACGCGTGCTCAGAAGACGTGGTAAACGCTTTGATGCCCCCATCCTCGCCACTAAGATTGGTCGAACACCACACTTCCGACCCGTTCGAAGCCTCTCGGAGATCGCATGAAATTAGGGACAGGGACCATGAATTGGCCAAGATCGCGACTTTTTCCTATTGCCCCTATAAATACAAGAGAGCAGAGAGTAGCCAGCATCACTCGGTCTGGATCGTGCCCATGTCCAGCCTGGTCGCCGTCGTGGTCGGTACGCGTAAAGCGAGCGCTCTCATCGATCGGCCTCCGAGTACAGGACAGGATTGAGCGGACTGGCGGCTAATTCACCCAAGCCGCATCCGGGCATCCACTGCAAATCGGCTTCGCGACCACTCACGGTCTCGGCCGTACAAATTTTCACACCATCTTCCATATAGATGACGGTCATGACCTCGCGCATCGTTTCCGTTGGATTTCCCTTGGCTTGATGCAAGGTCCAGCCCGAGTGAAAAGTCGCATCGCCTGCCCGCATGGCCCCGTAGTACACCGTCTTCAACTGCTCAGTTTTAATGTACTGATCGAAAAATGCCTCAGAGGCATCGGAGATGCGTTCATCTGTAATCCATTGACGGAGGTGGCTGCCCGAAGCAAAGGTCATCGACCCGACATCGGCGGGAACGTCCACCAGCGGCATCCACAGCGTAATGGTGTGGGTCGTTTCTAAGGGCCAGTAGGTCTGGTCCTGATGCCAGGGCGTATAACCGCCCCCCGGCTCTTTGAAGAGTGCTTGATCGTGATAAAGCCGCACTCCATCTACCCCCATCAGACGGCTAGCAATTTGAGCCAGCCTTCGCCCACGCACGAATTGTTGCACACCATCCTCCTTCGTCCATAGGTTCATTACCTGAAGAAAGGCTTTGCCATAGGTGTCTCGTTCCTTAAGCGGACGCACCTCGGCAGATTCCCGCAACACTGCGGCCCGAATGCTGGTGCGAAACGGAGCTACTTCTTCAGGTGACAAGACACCGCGAAGACAGATATGCCCGTCACGTTGATATTGGGCAATTTGCTCTGGGGTCAGCGGATACTCGCTGACCAAGGATGGAAACTCGGATTCTGGCACTATCATCACCCTACCTCCCTCTATTGGTTCCGGATCTTCCAAGGGCTACTTGGGACCCTATTAAACCGTAAAACGTGCCGTGGGTTTCGTCATTGTAGGGATTACCTGGCTTTTTGTATAAAATGATTTCCTAGGTGAGCCTTGTCACTCTAGAAAGGAGGACTTACGCTGGACCTGGCAGAATTTACCCAGGAACATCCCATCGTTCCGTTTGTGCGAGAAGCAGAAATCGCTGCCCGCCCGCCGTGGAAATCTCCTGAACGGCGCCTGCTCGATTACCTCTTAGTTTATGTCCAGGAAGGACGGTGCCTTTTTTCTGTCGAAGGGGTGGACTACCCTCTACACGCCGGCGACTTCTGCCTGATTCAACCTGGAGAATTATGCGTGCTGGAAGGATTGGATGCGACCATCACTCCCTTTGCGCATTTTGACATTTTCTTTCACCCTCAGCGCCGTCAGAGTTTTCCTACTCGCCCGGGACAAACCGATCTGACCGCATTTTCTCACTTGCTGCAGCCGCAATTGAACGGCTTAGCCAACGTCCATATCCCGACGCACTTCCATCCCTCGGAGCCAGGATACCTCGTCAACACCCTTAAAGCCATGATCCAAGCGTGGCACGATCCCTCGCCAGTCAGCCAACTAGAAGCACAAAAACTTGGCACTCAAATCGTAATTTCGCTATTGCGCGATTTTGGAACCTTCGATAGCGGCAAGGGCCGCAGCATCTCTTTGGACTGGTTGCAGTCGTACCTCTCCCTCCACTTGGCGGAGCCCATACGCGTACGCGAGATGGCTCGCCAAGGCGGATTTTCGCCGTCCCGATTTGCGTCGATAGTGCGCCAAGTGTTTGGTATGCCGCCGCACCGATACCTGTTGCACCTGCGGGTGCAACACGCCCAAGATCTCTTGGAGCGGTCCGACCTTACCCTAGAGATGATTGCACAATACTGTGGATTTTCCGATGTCCATCACTTTGCCAAAGTCTTTAAGCGCCAAACCGGCGCGACCCCTGGGGCAGTGCGAAAGGCCGCATCCTTTGGACCCCATCCGGCCGAAAGACCTTGAGGGGGCAATCACTGCTCCGGGTGAACGCACGAGATGCCGATTTTTGCGCTGGCCCTGACTCCCCCCTTCACAACCATGGGAGTCACTATCGCCAGGTCTTCCTCGAGCGGTCGCGCCTGCTCATCATTCCCTAACGGCGCGGGTGTTTTGCGAAAGCCCAGGCAACATTGGCTAGCGGCGGCAATATGGAGTTCAGATGGCATTGAAAAGCAGAACCACCCCAATCGGCTGCTACTCGTTGGGCTCAAGCCGGTTAGGGCATGCGAGGTCGCCCGGAGGACACAATTTCCTCTCTGGCGCGTTTGGTCACGGATGAAACACGATGACCTTTGGACCCCTAGCTGAGAGCCCCCTGACCGGACGGTGCGGCGGTCAACTCGCTAACACCTCTACCTCCACGACAGGAAGTTCGAATCCACGTCCGTTGAAGACGACCCTCATCGATCGGTGGTATGATGACCCAAAAGACAGATTACTCTAGGAATCTGGATAAGCAACCAAGGAGGTAGAAGATGGGTTATCAGGCGATTTCCCCGCTTTTTAATCTGCCGATGCTAGGCACAGGCCGCAGTCGCTCGATCAGTCCTGAAAACTTCACCGGGGAGAAGGGCGGTGGAGGAAGAGCTACGGAAGGCACCGGAACACAGGCCGCACGCGATCTAGGCCAAGGCTGGAAGGTATCTCCTTCGATTGTAATTCAACCCGAGGAGACCGCCGTCCTGGCGAATATTGCTGGTAGTGGAGTGATCCAACATTTTTGGATCACCACCCATACCCAACACTGGCGTTCTCTGATTTTGGAAATGTTTTGGGACCAAGAATCGATCCCGTCAGTCCGCGTGCCGCTAGGCGATTTTTTTTGCCATGGCTGGTCCGAACCCGCCGGCATGCAGTCCCTAATGGTAGCGGTCAACCCGCGCGGAGGCTTTAACAGCTACTGGCCCATGCCATTTCGCGACGGCGCCCGCATCGTCTTATCGAATATCGGGCCTAAGGATGCAGTAGTTTATTACCAAATCGATTATTGTGAAGATACGGTGGCACCGGAGGCCGCCTATTTTCATGCCCAGTGGCGAAGAAGTCATCCGCTAACCACCATGCAGTCCCATGTCATTGCCGACGAAATCCGCGGACAAGGTCATTGGGTTGGAACCTACCTAGCCTGGCAAACCAATCACACCGGGTGGTGGGGCGAAGGCGAAGTCAAATTTTATCTCGACGGTGATGACGAGTTCCCCACTATCTGCGGCACCGGGACCGAGGACTACTTTGGCGGAGCCTGGGATTTTGAGCAGCCCATCGGCCACTACCAAGCGTTTAGCGCGCCGTTTTCAGGGTTTCATCAAATCATTCAACCCGATGGTCTCTATCAGAGTCAAACTCGATTCGGCATGTACCGTTGGCATGTGGCCGACAGGATCCAATTTCAACAAGATCTCAAGGTCACCATTCAAGCATTAGGCTGGCGAAAGGATGGTCGCTATTTGCCCTTGCAAGACGATATTGCATCCGTCGCCTACTGGTACCAATCCGAACCTCACCATCCATTGGCTGTGTTATCTCCCGATGAGTTAGACAATACATAGAGGAAAACCTCTCGGGAACCGCTATGGAGGCTGCTTGAGCCTCGCTGGGTTTAGGGCAAAATTGCTCTCTTTTTGCTAAAACCACCGACTCTCCGAAGACTGACCACTGCCAGGGTGTGTCACCTAGCGAGCACCCCATTTTTCGGAGAATCGGTGGTTCCTCTGCCATTCACCTCCAGCGAACGTCCATGGCCTTTACGATATCCGACACTGCCCTTGATCGCTCCCTAACCGGGGGCAGTCGACCACCGGGATTTTTCGCGCTCGGCCATCCAAGCACAAACCCGCCATAGATCCGCCACTGGTTGTCCGGAATGAGGCAGCGTGGGCATGTACCCAGGGGGACCAAATTCAGGATCAAAGGTCAGATGGTCCTGCCCCGCTGCAGTCCGATAGGCGCGAATTTGGTCCCACCAGACTTCGTGCCGAGCCAAAGCCTCTGCCCATTCCGGGGCAGCCGGATCCGGCACTTGCGGCCCTTCGGGATGCCCCACCCGGCCATGAATGTGAATGGTCCGGGAAAGAGTCAGATCGACCGCCTCCCTGTGGTCTTCTAAATATGACTCGCAGACGTTCACCCAATGGCTAAGATCTGCCGTCACCTTGAGGGCCGGAAATTGATTCAACAGCGCTGCGGTCGTCCACGGTGTGAACATCGCCCGGCTGCGATGTGTTTCATGGCCAATAGCTACCCCCCACCGCTGCTCAATGGCCAGTGCCGCTTCATAGAAACGACACTGCTCATCAAAACTCATGACATCCCGGGCGGTATGGGCATCGAGTAAGAGAGGTTTCCAGGGCACGGAATCTTCGACCTGGCTCTGAAACGACTCAATGTGTTCCCTGACATCGTGGGCCCCACCCGTTGAAAACACCTGACCAACCCACAATAAGCACTTCGCCTTGAGTGTTGCGAAAAATGCGTCCGGTTCAGTGAGGGCCGTAATCGGCACCTCCACCGCATCATAGCCAGCGCGAGCAATTGCTTCGATTTGCTCCGGCCAGGGCTCTGTCATTCCCCACGTCGATTTCACCATTAATACGCGCATAGCCTCGCATCCTTTCCGCTGAGCCTGATCGGTCTGCATCAAGGCCACCCCATCCCGCATCCGGATGGATGAGACCCTGAGGCTCCTCTTCTCACACCGATCGCATTTCTCATCCAAACACTGGCTGCTTCTTCATCGCCTAATCCGAAGCCACGAGCATCCTGTTCAAAAAACGCTTCTATGCCTTGGTGCGCAGGTACTCCAGTTCGTAGGGGGATTCTCTCAATCGGGTCGGCCCGTTGCGAACGTCAAAACACATTGGAAACACTTCCGGGTAATGGCTATAGATCATCAAACGCCGGGGATGATCCGTCCCGTTACTTCGGGAATTATGGACAAGCAAGCTATGAAATAGCATCACCGAACCTGCCGGTGCCAAGATGTCGATACCGCCGTGAGGGTCCAAAAGGCCCTCCTTGACCTCCCAACCGATGGGTCCCTGCACATGTTCCAAGTGAGTCCGATGCGTCCCCGGCCACACATGCAAGGGCCCATTGTCCGGCGTCGAGTCATCCATGGAAATCGCGGACGAAATAATTGCTTGGGGGTATTTCTGAGCTGCGTAGTAGGCCCAATCGTTGTGCATCGGAAAACGATCCGTGCCCTGACGAATTTCCAAGCCCTCGAACCGTTCCCACAAGGGTTGCTTGTAGTTGAGTTTTTCTTCCATCAACCTTGGTTCATCGCGCATAATCTGGCGCATCGGCGCCAACAGTCGAGGATCCTCCGACACCTGGGTCAAGTATAACGAAAGATCATTAATCGGCTGGATCTTTCGCACCTGCTGCCGACCTTCGGTCTCGATCCAATCTAACCGCCCACTTTTGCGATGATTCGCCCGTGACGAGTTCAAAATCAGGTCAAGAATAAAGTCGGCCTCCTGTCGCATGTGATCCACTTCATTGCTCTCAAATACGGCAGGCAAAATCACATAGCCTTCGTTCTCAAACTGCTCTAATTCAGCCGTCGTCAAGGCTCCTATAGTCATAGCAGTTCCTCCATTTCTCACGCGTCATGCCAATCTTAGGGGGTTGCGGAGTTCTGCCCCATTATGCCATCTCTGCCATCCATCGTGAATATCCCTAGGCCCACATTTTCTGAATTATTGTGAGATGTCTGCCCGGTTGTTGAGCCGCGTAGCCCCGGTTCTCCGCAGTGCGCCAAAATGTCATCCTCCCCCTGCTGCCCCCCCCGTAAAAACCCGCGTCGCTTTGGTAGTAAAGGTCCTGAAGCCATCAGAGGGGTCAAAATCACGGGTTGGATAGTTCAACTGGGTTTTCGCCCCATCGACCTAGCGGTATATCCAAGGATTTGCTACCAAGATGGCAACCTTGCCAAGGTATGCATTTTCACCTCTGGGAGCTAACCGACGAGGCGCTCGGCCCAAGTCACCTCATCGATCCCCACACTTGGCCCATCTCTGGCTGGTGTCGAAACCGATACCCTTGCATTTTAGTCAAAATCTCCCTGATGCGGTGCGTGGTCATGGCGGGTTGCAAGGGGATGACCGTTGGAATGGGGGAGCGAGACCCCCGAACGCTCAGCGTTGCGAGAAGGGACCGCTTGCATAACCTGCCAGATCAGCACCGCCCTATAGACGAGGTAGACATAGGGAGTGATTTTGTCTAGGTCTTTGAGAAATATGGGGGCCACTCCCAATGGACCTTTGAGGATGTGATGATCTTGTT
>JAMCVM010000044.1 GCA_023475835.1 Bacillota bacterium
TCGGCGCAACGTCGTCGGAGTGACGCCCAGAAATTGCGCAGCTTCGTGAATACTTACCAATTTTCGTGCCATATCCAGATTATACATCATTAGATAAGTGTAACCAACATTCAAGGAAACTGTTCAACCCCTATAATTTGCCTGCTTGCATCTCGATAGCTCTTGACCTTCGACGCAAGCCTAAGCAGCGATTGGGTCAAACTTGCTTCCATTGGAATCAACGATCGAGTCGAGTTGACTCGATCCGTTCCGCGCAATGCTTCTTACATATACCTCGATTTTCCTGTGTTTGACTGTATTTGACTGTATTTACCTGCATGTGACTATCTGTAGAATTTCCCCTCGCAAAAAAGGAGTTTCGCCATCCATCGCTAATCTTCTCCCTTATTATGAGAAAGTGAGGTCAATTCGATGTTGAAAATGTCTAGATTGCGACGTTTTGCCAAAGGACTTTGTGTCACGCTAAGCGTGTCGTTATTTGCCTTCGGGTTGCCTATTGGCGCTTATGCCTCCTCCGATCCAGGTATTCCCCCGGACCTTAGCACGGGTTTTTCCTACGCCAAGACGATTGCCCTCGCAAGTCAACCGGTACAAGCTGTCTACGCCTCAGATACGGGCCAGTATGCAACCCTCAACAGTTCCGGCAATCTTTCTTTGTATGACCTCTCAGGCACCGAACTCATTCCGACGGTCACGTTTCTCGAAAATGATGCGCAAAATTTCGGTCCGGATCTGGTCAGCGATGCAGGCACCGATGCGCTTTATTGGATCAACCTCACTACCAATGATATTGAATCGTTGAATTTAGGGGTCTCCCACCCCCAAATCACGGTCCTTGCCCACGACCCCAATCTTCCTGAGTATCTCAGCCTGGGGCCTTCCGGCCAGCATCTCTATGTGATTGATCAAGGCACGAGTGGCAATGGCGACATCGGCCAATTAGCCTTGTCCGATCCCGCTGCTGGATTTGCTACACTCGGGCTCACCAGCACCGCGGATGCACCCGCGGCGGTCTACCAATCCATCTCTGGCCCGATCGCTTTCATCCCCTCAGCCTTTCCCGACAATGCCAACAACAGTGGCGGCTCGATTCTTCGTGTTAGCTTTTCGGGCTCGGCCCACGCTCTGAGCCCTCTGTCGGATCCGTCGATTCCGAGCGGTGTAGCCGTGAGCCAAACGGGAGCGTTGGTAGTCAGCCAGTCCGATGCGAACACGGTGAACCTGGTGGAACAGGCGTCGCAAGCGACGCCCGAGTGGCTGCCGGCGACGACACCTCCGAGCGCAATCTCCGGTCTAGCCGGGCAACTTCAAGTCGGATTGACTGGTCAAATTTCGGTGCTGGGTACCACGACCACCTCCAATCCAGTGTGGATGGTCTACGATGGTGCGAGCGGAATCTGGACCGAACCCAATTTAGGCGCACCTCAAGGCCCACTGACCGAGAGCGATGGAATCATCGTCTCGCCAACGTCAAGCAATCAATTGTCGGTGCTCGCTGCCGACCAAGCCGCTTCACTGTTCCCCTTAGCCAACACCCTGCCAGCGCCACTCACCGCAAGTTCAGTACAAGGAATCGCGGCCGACGATGGCACCCTCTGGATACCCAACCAAAACGGCGCGGCCGTCGTCTCTCCGGTAAACGGCTCGATTGAGACCAGCGTCGGGACTACGTATGGGCCGACCGGTGGTATAGCCCTATCCCCTACCGGGACACTGCTTCTGACCACCGACAATCCCTCGGGAGTGTTCTCGCCCTCGACCGGAACCCTGACCCCTACTACCGACGGATCGACCCCCATAGCCCTTTCCACAACGGCGAATGGCAGCGTTTGGTCGCTCAACACCACCACTACCGGAACAGAACTCTGGAATCCTGACATCGGCACCACGCTTCCTCTCAGCTTTAGTGCCCAGAGTTTAATCATCAGCAGCACGGGTCCGGTCGCCGCCGGTGGAGGAACACTCGCCTTCAGCACCCCAAAGGCCCTGTTGTCGAATCCCGCCTATACCGGACCGATGGCCCTTAGCGCCGACGGCTCGCTGATTTATAGTGCCAGCGCCCTCGGCGCCGGAGTCACCGTCACGGCCCTGGATGGCCCCGCCCTATTAGGATCAGTGGCCCTGCCCATGCCATCGCTGGGGTCAGGTCAGACACTGGCTGGGCTCACCGACCTTGCGGTCAGCCCGCACGGCACATGGCTCTATGCCTTGACTGCAAACGCCATCATTGTCTACCAGGGCCCGCATTTAACCTTAAGCGCCACCTCTCTCACCCCGAGCGTCGGTACCAAGGCCGCCATCACCGCAACCTTGGTCAATAGCGCGGGGCAAGGAGTCCCAGGGGAGACTGTGCAACTAGCCAGTGGAGCCAGCGAAGTCACCAATACGGCCGGTCAAGCCTCTTTTTTGGTGCGGGTAAATGAGATCGGTCCCCTAACCGTCAGTGCTAGTGCTTCCGGCGTCACCGCTGCGCTCACTCTAACGGGCCAATCTCTACCTCCGAGTCCGACACCCACTCCTTCTCCGATTCCGTCCCCTCAGCCGAATCCGCCAGCGCCATCCATCACGTCGCCTCCGTCGACGTCATCGCCGACGCCCCCAACACACAGTGATTCTCCACCGCCATCATCTTCATCCGCCTCATCCTCATCGAGTGGTCTCTCTTCCCCACCTCCGGTCTTGCCGCCGCCCCCTCCCACCCCACCGCCGTCCAACCCGGCAGTCAAGCATTCCTCGGTGCCTTGGACGATCATCCTTCGCCATCCGCAAAATGATCCGGCGCTGCAATTGGATGGGTGTCCGTCCGCCCAAATCGCTCACCCTCCAGGCAAAGCCCTGCAGACCTTTGCCATTAGCGTGACCGGAAGAAGAGTATACCCCACGGATTACCAAATCGAAGTCATCGCCCCGCCCAATTTTCACGGGCATTATGGTCTATGGTATTTCAGTCGTCCGGCCTGGCGGTGGTATCCTTTACTGCCCGTCCGCATCTCGCCGAGAATTTACGTGGCCAGTATTTCCTTCTTGACCACGATGGCCATCACCCGAGAGAGACCACCGACCGCGTTTGACCTCACGGCTCCGACTTGGACTCAGCTGTCGGTCATGGTGGCGGATCTCACCCATCCTGACGGAGCTATTCAAGCTCGGGTCTTCTCGGTTAAGGCTCTCACCCACCCGATCCATCGAGCGCTCCATGCCATTTCGATGCCCACTTTGTTGAAGGGCGGTGCCGTTGATACCCTCT
>JAMCVM010000206.1:0-841 GCA_023475835.1 Bacillota bacterium
TCGTTGGGGACAGAATACCTCCAATCGCAAAGAAATGCCAGAGTTATTTTTGGGATCCACTACCCGCACGTGACCCCCTGAGTAGTTACCGGAACTCAAAGCCTTCCGTCGGTTGGCCAAACGGTTAAGAGAGCGGTTTCCCAAACTCCCGCTGACCATCCTCGCCGACGGCTTATTCCCCCCAATGGGCCGCTATTTGCGCTCCTGCGGGCGTACCGTTGGAATTTTATGATCGTGCTCCAAGCCGGGAATCTGCCGACCTGGCAGGATGATGAGCGGCGGATGCACAAACTCGAGCGCCACAACACCGTGAAGGCGCCATGGGGGGATCGATCGCAAAAGATCTGGTGGGTCAATAACGTGCCCTATGACTGGTACGATCCGGAAACCCAAAAGTGGCAAAATACCGTGCTCCATTACGTTCAGTGTGTCGAGACCTGGACCGATGCCGCCGGAGACCACCAGAGCACCTGGACGTGGGTCTCTGGCAAGCCCTTCACGCGACGCAATGTATTAGAACGGTGCAATCGGATGGCGCGTCATCGCTGGGATATCGAGGAAAACATTCTCGTCGAAAAACACCTCGGATATGAGTATAAGCCCCTCTATTCCCGGGATTGGAACGCGATGCAGGGGTTTCATCATCTCATGCACATTGCGCATTTCCTCCATATTTTGGTGCTCCACCAAACCACGTTGTGGCCGATGGTCTTGCGCCTGAGCATCCGAGGGACGATTAAAAAACTGGTGGAAGCCGCACGACATTCCGGGGTGGATAAAGCCCGGATCGCTCGCCTTGGCGAGCGCCGACACAAGCCCCGGTTGGTGTGGTAGCGCGAGC
>JAMCVM010000206.1:851-3246 GCA_023475835.1 Bacillota bacterium
CTCAATACGGTTGCCTAAATCGCCAAAGTGGAATCGTAAGAAGTGACGGAACTTAACGTCTCACAACCGCGTCCGCATCTGAACACATAGTGTTATGGGGGTGCGAAACTCAAGTAAAAAACTGGTGGAAGCCGCACGACATTCCGGGGTGGATAAAGCCCGGATCGCTCGCCTTGGCGAGCGCCGACACAAGCCCCGGTTGGTGTGGTAGCGCGAGCACCCCGAACTCGCGAGTCAAGGGAACAGAAAAAACGACAGTTTCGCCCGGAGACTGACGGCGTTTTCACCGGGACGCTACTCTATGCCCATCATCGCTTGGCCCTTCGGGCATAGCGTGCCATCCAGCACGATGGGGAAGTCTGAGCCACCCTCCAAGTCGTAGTTCTCTTAGAATTTATAGAAATGCCCGCCGGTAGAGGCTTCAAACTACGCCTTCATTCTTCAGAGCTGAATTTGCCCCCCCCAAACTTGACAACTGGTCATCATATGAGGAGCCTGGTGCGAAACCCGAAAAATCATCTTTCAGGGATCACAACCACGCGGGTTTCAGGTTTCTCGATCCGGTGTTTTGGGACTTATGCACCAGGTCTCTAGGCCAATCGTTCTTGCCCTCTGTCGGTGCGGTCATCCCACCTCCACTTTGTCGTAGTGAGACCACCGCTGGCCATCCGATGTTTTGCTTTTTGCCGTACTGTCCAGGGCTAAACCTCGTTATTCCATTTTTTTCCATTTATGATATATTGACGTTAACCGCCTAGAAGCAGCGAATGCTTCTCGGTAGTCATTACCCCCATGCCATCGCACGGTGTCATTGATTCTGATTCAGGAGGCCAAGAAATTATGCTTAAACCCCCTACCATACATACTGAGGATGCCACCCGTCAGTCAAGGTGCAGCGGCGATCAGGATTTTAGCATCCGAGGTATTGTCCACGATTTCTCCAACTTAATTCAGATCACTCGAGGAACCATCGAGCTATTGCAATACGATACCGATTCCAAACCCAATGCTCAACGTCTGCTAACTGCGCTGCAAGCTCTCGACAAAATGGCTGAGTTAGCGTTCGACCTCCGAGATGGATTTCGGCTGGTTGCAGTGAGTTGGCCCCAAGTGAAACATGCAATCCAAGACGCGCTTCGGCTCGGTTCAGAAACTCAACCCGTATCATGGACGATTATTGAACAGCCAGGGTTGCCCACGATTTTAGGAGACATTCATGAGATCGGACGTATTTTTCTTAATTTGACTTGGAATGCATGCGATGCGCAGTCGGCGACGCCCAACATCCAGGTCGTAGCGGAGGTGTGTTCGATGGCAACCGCCCCTGGGCAGGACGCATCTTCAGCCTTGGCTGACGAGGCCAAAAAGTGGCTTCGCATTGATTTCACAGATAACGGTGCCGGCATGTCTTTACCCCAGCAGGCCCATCTCTTTGAATCTAATTTCAGCACCAAGGGTGCCGATCGAGGGCTTGGTCTTGCGACTGTGCGATCGCTCATGCACGGCCACGGTGGTGAAATTACTGTGCAGAGTCAATTGGGGCAGGGCTGCACTTTTCACCTTTACTTCCCAGTATCCGGTCCGCCTTTGCCAAAACATTAAGCCCGCCTCATCGCGCTCGGGCCTTGCACTAATACCCATGAACTCTCCCACCACCTGGCTATGCCGAGGTGGGGGTTTCCGGGATCACTCCCAGAAGTTCCTGGTTCTACGAATGTTGCGAGTCGGCCGGTGGCGTGACTGACCGCCGATGGCGCAGCCCGTCTTACACGATTCTCCCCAGGCGTGACTTTTGGACCCTTGGACTGCGCCAAGGGCTTCCGTTCCGGCCCTAGTTTGCGATAAAATCCAAGCTGTGCAATTCACTACGTTAGCGAGCTAAAGTATGGTTCCTCTATTATCCGTCCATTGGTAATATTCCGTCTTCACTATTGCGCGCGATAGGACGCTAAGGACCAGAGAGTGCACTAAGCGGGTACGGCGTTTCGGTCGAACAGCCCCGCCTTATGGGACGCCGGCTTAGAAACGACGCTTCAGGCGACCCATTTGAATTCTAGACGATGGGTTTGACTTCACCGTATCAGCTGCTGGTTGCGGGATAGGGTGACGACACTCGCCAGCGCCACCGACCCGGTTTTGGACCAACTCATACCCTTATGTTTTTGTCGTCCGGCTACGCACAGGTCGTTGGCTTTCTCCCCGCGATTACTCGAATTCCGAAGGCCGAGTTGCTTGCGCAGGGCGTAACAGGGGATATAATCTCGGTTCCGCTCGAAATAGCCGATCAGTGTCTCGACGGATTGCCCGGGCTTGATCTTCTCGGGGTCGAGGTCACGCAGGTAAGCGATGGCCGCGTCCACGCGGCCGCGCCAAAGCAAGGTGAGCAGGCGAGCCA
>JAMCVM010000130.1 GCA_023475835.1 Bacillota bacterium
CTGGTTGCATAATAACCCCTCATTTCGGGCCGATTTGGATTCTCCTCTAATTATCGCAAAAACCGTGTATTCATTCGGGTTTCGATGGTTTTTTGTCGGTATGATGTCGAGGAAATTTGGTGTATTCTCGGGGTGCGAAACTTAAGTCACAAATTCATCGAACCTCGCCACCACATGGAACCCACCCCATCCCCACACCCATTATTCACTGACGATTCCGTATTATACGGCGACTCCTAACCTGACACCATTGGGCCGCATGGGTTCAGGGTTCCCCTGGTCCGCCGCTGCTACGTGGCGCTGGTGAAAGACGCAAAGTGGCATTAACGGTCGCCCTCAGGCGCTGCGGAAAAGCTTCACGGGTACGAACTCGTTGTGGTTAAGCACTTCGGCGGCCGTCACGCGACCGTCGGCTACCCGGAGCACCATATCCATCAGCACGTCGCCGGCCGGATCGATAGGCATCTGCTGGCTTAAAACGGCGGAAAAGTCGAGATCGAAGTGTTCGGCCATGGTCGTGGCCGTTTGGGGGTTAGCGGTAAGCTTAATCACCGGCATCAATGGATTGCCAATTATGTTGCCTTGCCCGGTGGCTACCATACACAACACCGATCCGGCTGCGGCGAAAAGGGTGAGTACCTCCGCGGCAGCACTGGAGGTGTTCATGAACCACAGGCCCTTGCCGGGAGGGGCATCGGCACTCTCCAGAACTCCATCTATCGAAGCCCGACCGATCTTTGCAATGTTGCCGAAAGCCTTTTCCTCGATGGTGGTGAGGCCGCCGAGGATGTTGGACTGGCTGGGCTGGGAACCCAGGAGATCGGCCTTCTGGTTGGCGATGAATCCTACGTATTCGTTGTAAATCCGCCAAAACTTCTCTTGCTGGTCTCGGGTTTTGATACGGTTCGCGATAAGGTGTTCGGCTCCGGTTAACTCTGAGGTTTCCCCGAAGAGAACGGTAGATCCGGTTGCCAGCGCACGCTCGACCACCTTCCCCATGATGGGGTTGGCGGCCACCCCATTGGTGGGATCCGACTCGGTGCACTTGGCGGAGAGGATGATGTCGCTCAAGCTGGCCTCCTGGGCCTTTATTTCGCTGGCGCAGTATACAAACTCCTGTGCCTTGCGGGCTACCTGCTCAATGGTGGCAAGGTCACCGACGTGCCGGATGGAGAAACGGGCCACCGGTTTGCCGGTCGCTTCTATGCCGGAGGCTATCCTGTCCACCCAGATGGGCTCACTGCCGATGACGATCACGGCGGCGACATTGGGATTGGAACCCGCACCGATCATGATACGGAAGAAGAGCTCCAAATCCTGGCCGAATTGGAGGTCGCCGTAGGGATGCTTCAGGTCCAGGGTTCCTTTGATTATGTGGGAAACGTTTTGGGCAACTCGGTTGGATATTCCATCAACGGGCAAAAGCAAAATGTGGTTGCGTACACCGACAGTGCCGTCAGGCCGGCGGTAACCATTGAAAGTGCATCCGCTCATCATGACCACCTCAAGCTTTTCATGTTATGCGTGTGCACGTGCTCCCCGGGTTGGATGGTCTGGGTTGCTGCGCCGACCGGTTGGCCGTAGAGGACGATGGTTTCCCCGGCGGAAACGGCCTTGACGGCTATCTTGTGGCCCAGCGGTATATCCTCCGACGCGTTCAGTTCGATGGGGGAACGGTCAGCTAGGACGAAGCCGCTGACCTTTTCACCGGCCTTGATATCAGTGATGGCTACTCCGGCGTGATCCTCCCTCGCGTGAAGGAGCAGGTTGGGTTCCAAATCGTTCACTCCCGTCCTCAAAGGTATATCTTATTGTCACCTTTTTCCGGGCAATCATTCATGCCAGGAAATGGTATCCAAGGGGCTTTAGACAGACGTTTCGCATGTCTTCAGCGAGTCTGTGAAGGATTTCTTGACGGCCTCCGCAGACTGGCGAGGGACACCAGCTAGGGGAGCATCTGAACCAGGCTTCCAGGATGTTCTCGGATGGTGTGGTAGTCCAGGTACGGGAGCTTGCCGTTTTTCTTGGGAATGAACACCCGGCGTACGGGTCATGGGCGGCGCTCGAGGTCGAGGGTCTGCACTAAAGTATCGCGCCGAGAGCCCGTGAGGGCAATGCGCCCATCGATGCCTGGGGTCTTTCGCCCTGAATTTTCCTGGATGACGAGGCGGATGGCGAGTCATTTTGCGTGATGACTGTGCCCAAGGAGTTGCTTATCATGGTGAATCGCGGAGCGATTCTGGTGTTCGACTGCGTGGGCGAGTTGACGTTGCAACCGGGCCACATGGGCTTCTGCGGCATTCCCGTCAATCCCTGAGACGAAGGGATGGGCTAGCACGGAGGACTCACTCGCCTCCGGCGCGCTGTCCCCATCGTTCAGGTATGCCTCGAATCTCGCGCCAAGGGACGCGGCGGGCTCGCTCAAGGCGGTTGGAAAGTTCATCACCGGTCCTCCTTTCATAGTCCTGCGATGCGATAACGTGTTCTCGTCGAATGACCTTGGGTAAGTCAGCCCGCTTTCGCGGTGGAACATGGCACGGCATCGCCGTGCGGTTCCTATCCCTCCGATTACGGGAGGGCCTTCACTTGGTACCCGTTCCGTTACCTCCTGAGGCATTGTGGCCCCCTTGCGGCGGTCCTACTGCCCGCAGGCAGACCCCATGAGGCTTACCACGTTGCACCGAGAGTCCTTGCGTGAAGTGTTTAGGTGACCCATCTCCTGCGGTAGCGCGTGGAATGGTGAACGAACGAGAGGCAAACGTTCGCCCCGGCTACGTGCCATTTTGGCTCAAGCGTGTCAGAGTGCTTTTGCTTGTTCGCAGTTTATCTGGGTTTTGCGGTGACTCACCATGCCATTCTTAGTCTAGTTCCGGTCTGAAGTCACTCTCCCAGGACGCGGCTACATTGTCCCATAGGCTTCACAAGGGTTCGTTGCCGAATCCCCCTGCTACGGTAGACTCGCGCTCACCATTGTGAGCGGGTGGATTCGAACTACATGACTTCCGGTACCCTTGTGTCGCACTACTTCCTCTACGGTGGAGCCATAAGCCCATGGTAAATCTTCGATAGCCTCTCGCAGGACACTCAGATTAGCCCACGCCGACGAGCCGTCCAAGGACGGCTGAAAATCTACTTCCGGAGGGGTATGGGGGGATCGCTTCCAAGATGGCCTCGTTCGTTTCATGCTGCTCATGATACGTCAAGCAAAACAGAAAAATAAGCCCCTTAGGCAAGGCCTCGTGAAAGTCCTGCAAACCCCTGTGATTTCGCCATTTTTTAAGGGAGTGGACATTTTCCGATCGATCGGCTCTTGCACATCGACTGATATTGGTGCCGACTGGTACTGGTAGGTCACTTTGGTAGCGCATGGAGGCTTCCGCTTGGTGTGGTGCTGGAACGAATGGGTTCGGCCTTGGCTATACACCCTCCCAATGCTTCCGTAAGCCAAGATTCCTTAAACAAGCAACCACTCGGTGTGGGCGTCCATCAGTCGATGCGCAAGAGCCATTGGTTTTAAACCATTTTATGGGTTTGGCCAAATTTACCTGACTGATCTGAAGATGTATGTAAGAAAAAGCCGAAGAAGTACCGTAGTTCGGGGTTGGCAGTGGCTGACTCTGTTGACAGCGGCAGTGGGGGCCACGTTAGCGCTCGGGGTACTGCCTCGTTTGCGCTAGCCGCCCAAACGAGGCATACCAATCCGCCGATTTGGGCGACGGCAATTTCGACAGCAAATTGTAGCACGAACAATCCTCCCTCGGTGTCGCTGTACGAAAGCCGGGACGGTGGGGTGAATTGGACCCAACTTGAGAGCGGATTTACCGCATTCAACGTGCCCTCTATGCTGTTGGCGACCGATGGATGGACGTCCGAACAGACACAAATTGGCACCCTATGGTTTGGCCAAACGCGAAATGGGGGACAAACCTGGACGCGGTATTTTGGGTCATAGGATTTAGCGGGCCTGGATTTTTTGAATGCTGAGGATGGCTGGCGTAGCATGACCAATCTGCCCAGTTCGGGACAGGGGTCGTGGAAAATTTATCGGACGACGGACGGAGGCCTGCATTGGATTCCGGTCTTTCAGTTTCATTTGGCAACAAATTCCGTGACCAGTGCGCCGTTTTTTGTCAAAGCGCAAGATGGATTTCATCTTAAGACATTGAAGGACCCAAGTGGGATGTTCCGGAAACTCGAAATGGGGGTCAATCTTTTCGCCGTCTGACCGCTCGGCCATTAGGCGGAGCCGAAGTCAGCCCGGTTGGGGTGACGTTTACCACCCCCGGCGGGGCTGAACTCTGGCTGCCTCCACCGACGCTCGGGCTGCCGGTTTAAACTTTCTTATGACATCCACCAACGGTGGGCAGACCTGGAGCGAGGACACGGCTTTGCCCAAGTTGGCGACGGTGGAGCCATTTGATTTTCTCACTGCCAACGACGGATACGTCTTGGCGCCGGTTCGAACGATTTCCGGACGTTCAGCGGTCACGCCGGTAGGCACAAGACTTCACCAGACAACGGATGGCGGCGTCTCTTGGCGACGTGTCGACCAGAGCCAGAGCCAGAGCATGACATTGACCAATCTGGTGTTTCTGACTTCATTCAAAGGCTTGGCGGTTGAGGGTTCACGTGTCTTCGAGACCGAAGATGGCGGCCGGCGCTTGCATTGGATCGCCCAGGAGCCAGATCTCGATTTTCACAGTCTTTGGTCGTTGAACCAGATCTTGCGACTTAGCCAATAGCCCCGGGTTGATAAGTTTGGCGCCAGCTTATGAATTTGTCGGGAGGCAGCGGACGGCTGATCCCGTATCCTTGAAGCAAGTCACAACCTTCGCGGATGAGGAATTGGGCTTGGGTTTCGGTTTCGACGCCCTCCGCGGTTACGGTGAGGTTGAGGTCATGCGCCAACCGAATGGTAGACCGGGCGATGGCAGTCTCCCGTGGATGGTCGGGTAGCTGGTCGACAAACGAGCGATCCAGTTTGATACCATCGATGGGAAGATCGCGCAAATGGCTGAGTGAGGAATATCCCGTACCAAAGTCATCCAAGACAATGCGAAACCCACGCATGCGGAGATTGTCTAGAGTGCGCCGAGCTAAGTCGTAGTTCTCGAGGATGGCGGTTTCGGTGATTTCGCATTCCACCCAGCGCGGATCAATGCCATATCGTTGGCAAATATGGTGGACGGTATCGGCAAGGTCGTCTTGGGCCAATTGGCGTGCTGAAAAGTTGACCGCAATTCGGATAGCGGTGAGACCGGATTGCCGCCATTGGCCCAGCGCCATTCCGACCAGTTCGAGCATATGAAGGCCCAAGGGGACAATGAGGGCCGAGCGCTCGGCTTCCGCCATGAACTCCGATGGGGCAAGGACGCCACGAATAGGATGGTTCCAGCGGGCGAGCGCCTCAGCGCCTTCCAGCGCCTGCGAAGCGGCGGTCACGATGGGTTGAAAGTAGGCCACAAATTCTTGGCTGCGGATGCCGTTTCGGATCGCTTCGCGGGTCTCTTTGCGCTCATCCGCCTCGGCAGTCATCGCTTGGGTATGAAAGACATACGAGGTTCCTCGCCGCTTGGCTTCGAACATGGCTGCGTCCGCCTTGCGCACTAAGGTCTCTACATCCTGGCCGTCTTCCGGGAATACCGACAACCCTACGGCAGGAATACATTCAAACGGAGTATCGTTGACCAAGTAGGGGCGTTCGAGGTCCGGTATCACACAGTCGAGCCAACCGACTGCTTCGCTCGTGTTGGCGTCTGGCAACCAGAAGGTAAATTCGTCGCCCCCCCATCGGGCGAGAATTTGAGGTTGGTCGAAATGCTCCGAGAGTCTGGAGGCGACTTCGGCCAAGAGCCGGTCTCCCACCGAATGACCGTGAATGTCATTAATGTGTTTGAAGTCGTTCAGATCGATGAAACCCACGGTAGCATGTCCATCGGCTGGCAACGACGTAAGATAGGCATTTAGGAGTTCGGTAAACCGCCGACGATTTAAGAGCCCCGTCAAGGTGTCATGGTCGGCTTGATAGCGAATATGTTCTTCGAGAGCACGTTCATGGGTCACGTCGCGCGCGACACCGGAAAAAAATCGCGGCCGCCCGCTATCGTCGCGATGACATTGAATGACCGTGGACACAGGAATGCTGTGACCGTCACGATGCTGCAGCCAGAGGTCTCCTCGCCATGCCCCATGGTCCATCGCCGCCTGCAATTGGTGGTTCAGGGTTTTGGGGTCGGCATCTCGGCGGAGATCGGATAGCCGGACATCCTTCAACTCGTCCAATTCGTCAAATCCCAAGGTGAGTCGGCAGGTGCGATTCGCGTAACGCACGAAGCCATCGAGGTCGGCCACGATGACTAAATCACGACTGTGTTCAAAGACGGCTGCCAACTGTTGTTGCCGTTCCGACAGGCGATTGAATTCGGTGATATCCTGAACCATTCCGATTAAGCCGGTGAAGGTGCCTATGGCATTGAACCGTGGTTCGGCCATAGCTAGATAGACGCGGGTACTGGGACCATGGTTCAAACGAAACTGAACCGACATCGCGGTGTGGTGCGCAATTGCCCGGGTTAACGCTGCTTCGACAATGGCTTGATCGTCGGGGGCAATGCTTTGGATGAAAGCTTCCACGGTCATCGAATCATCCTGGACCGGGTCCCAGTGCATGAGTTCAAAGAGTTCGGGAGAAGCTTCAACTTCTTGGCGTTCATCGTTCCACACCCAACGTCCAACATGGGCCAAACGCATCACTAAGCGAAGCAAGCTTTCGCTATCTCCCAGCGTCTGTTCCATAGAGTGGACGCGATCCAAGTCCTGAGCGATTCCGACGACTCCAAGCGTCTTGTCGTCGACTCGGTAGGGTATCGTTTGCACTCCGACTGTGACGACCCGATGGGACTTGGTTTCGACCAGGAGTTCTACCCGTTGAGGGCGCCCGTCGAGCGTCCGCTCGAAGATAGACCGGGCAAAACTTTGGTGGCTCTTGGCAACCACGTGAATAAACGAATGCTGCTTAAGCTCGTCCGCACTGTACTCTAAGAGTCTAGAGCAAGCGGCGTTGCTGTGCAGTATGGTTCCCTCCCGGTCGAGCAAAAAGATGCCATCGGGAGTCATATCAAGCAATGATTGCTCCAATGATTGTGACGTATTGGCAGTATCGTCATAAAAAGCGCTCACAGCTGCGATCCTCTTCCGTGGGCTAGAATACCTCAGCGATCTAGAGGCTTGGCCCTCTAATAGTTGACTGACAATCTTTCGTCCTACAAACTTCGACAAGACACCCTGAACCCCTCTATTCAATGCGCAATATCTTAACAACGATGTCAAAGCTAGAATATCGGGCAATCTCCCGAGATAAGGTCGCCATCGTCATCGCGGAAGGTAGAGCTTAGGGCCTTTGGTTGCGAAGAGAACCAAAAAGTCCAAGCTTTTCCATGAGAAAAAGAGCGTGGGCGAAAAGGGATATCGGCAATGTTTCGAGAAGAAAGGAGTTTGGCATGGATGGTCTCCCCAGGGGGCGCATGCTTGGGCGTCAACTGATGCCAGGGGTCCAGCATGGATGACCCGGGGGTCAATCGCCATTTCGAGGATATTTATCGCGTTTTATTAAGAGTCATGATCGGAAAGCGCTTCGAGCGAACTATCCTGGATCGTAAAATCAGGGACAGGCGATCCAAATGGGACTGGCTCCGCAAGGAAGCGGTGGGGCCCTTTCCATCGGTCAGGGGCTTAGGTGCGGAACAAGGAGCCGGTCTCACCACCTGCTTGCCTCATTCAGGCAAACATCCCTAGCGAAAGCGCCCGGGGGCGACCGAATGAAAGATTGCCCGATGGTATCGCCCAGGAAACGAGGAAGTTCGGTAGTTGACGGCGAAATGCTCATGCACCAAATTTCGGCCGTAGGGTACCTATTGAGGAGGAGTTTTTCTATGCATCGCCGTCTGATCGCTTGGATTAGTGTGACTTCAGTCGCCACGCTCTTATCTCTGACCAGTATCAGTTTTGCGCAATCGATTCCAAAAGCATCCACGGAGTTAGCTCCAAATTCTTTGAATACAGCCTGGGACCATCTCCTGAGCTATCCTGGTTTGGTTCACTCCAGCGTGTCGGCTTATGCCTACGATTTGAGCACCGGCCAGGTTTTGGCGGCTATTCATCCCCGACAGCGAGAGACGCCGGCGTCCGTGACCAAATTATTCACCTCGGCGGCTGCCCTGTCGCTCTTGGGACCACACTTTACCTATCAGACCACGGTCAAAGCGACTCCAACCACTCTGGCCCAGGGCAGTGGGGCGATTTATCTCCAAGGGGGCGGCGATCCGTGGCTTGAAGCCAACGGTGCCACCGATCTGGAAGCGTTAGCGGCCAAGGTGGCGAAAGTCGTGAAACGAGCCACCTCGGTGGTAGGGGTAAGTTCTTTGTTCACAGCCCCGATCTACGGCCTCGGGTGGCCTTATGGGGATCTTTCTCAGAACTATGCCGCCGGGACCACGGCCTTGATGGCCGAGCGCAGCGAAGTCTTTGTCAACGTAACTCAGGGCGGACAGGTCGGCGCTCGTCCGGCGGTGGATTTATCGTTTAATGGTGGATTGACTTTGCCGTCTTACTTTCAGGTAGTGAATCGAGCCACTACCGGACCCGCAGCCACCGCCGATACCATGGTTATCAATCGCCGTATCGGCACGAATCAAATCGTAGTCAGCGGGAGCATTCCTCTGAGCGCGAGTGCCACGCCCACTTCATCGGGGGCGGTGCTCTCGATTGGAGATCCTCCGCTCTTTGCCGCCGCGTTATTTCAACAGGCCCTGGCGGAGGACGGCGTGCGCTTTGCATCGTCAGCTTCGGTGGCGGACCAAGTTCCCCCCACGGCGATTACCCTAGCCACGCATTCTTCGGCGAATTTAGCCGCCGATTTGAAAATTCAAAACCAATACTCGATTAACCAGATGGCGGAGAATTTGTATCGCGAACTTGGAGTGGCCAGTTACGGTGTGGGATCGCCGGCGCATGCGGCGGCTTTTATGCAAGCGTTTTCGGCTAAGGCCGGCATTTCGCCCGATCGCGTGCAAGTCGACGGTTCAGGCCTTTCACCCCTCGATGAAACCAGCGCTGAAGAAGTGGTGTCGCTGCTGACGTACGTTTCTCGGCAACCGTGGTATAAGACGTTTCGCAATTCCCTGATGCACTTGAACGACCCCAATCATTGCGGTATTTTATGCCCTCCAGCCTGGTCGTACAACCTGCCGACGGATACGGACCTTTGGGTAAAGACGGGAAACCTTAGTAATCAATGGAACTACGCTGGGTTTGCCAAGGCGGAAAACGGGAATTTGATAGCCTTCGCAATTTTGGACGACGGCACTCCGACGAGTGATATTGCCTATCGCGGTTCAGCCGTCGATCAGATGATGGCAGACACAGCCTTTTGGCCCGACGTTCCAACAACCCCGGCTGCGGGCGCTCCGCCCGCGTTGACGTCTACGGGGCCGGGCGCTCTCTTATGGTCAAAGGTTTCAGAGCAACTTCCTCCCGTGTCGCCGGGAAGCATCGTCGGCGCTTCGATCGTGAACGTGAAGAGCGGTAAGACGGTATGGCAGGACAACGGCAATATCTTAATGGACTCGGGGTTGTTACCGCGCCTGATTTTGGCCGATGCCGCCCTGGCCTATCATCCAAGCCCTCCAAATTCAGCGACGGTGGCCGAAACCGGATCGGTGCACGCGACCGTCTTGAGCGGGGACCTGGTACTTGACGGCCACGACGACTCCGCTTTGACGTTCTCCAACTTAGCGGCCATGGCGGAGCGGGTGCGAGCGTCGGGAATTAGCACGGTCGATGGCGACCTCGAATATATCAACGCAATCACCGGTTTTCATGCGAGTCGCTGGCCGAGTGGCATGGCTTGGAATGACTTTGGCAAGGGATGGACGCCGCCTTCGTCAACTTTGATAGCCAACGATGACCAAGCAGAAATCGCGATCAGTGCGGGAAAGATAGGACAAGCGGCTCGAGTCACGGTAATGCCCTCGCTGACTCCGATTCGCGTGCAAAACTTGACCGCCACGACAGACGGTGGCGCGAATACCGTAACCGCGCGTCTCAAATTTGCCAGTCATGTTTACGTGTTGACAGGCTCCCTGCCTAAAGGATCATCGGTGACTTTGACGATTGCTCCACCTGATCCGGGCCTTTATGCGGCGAGGGTGTTCCTCAAAGATTTGCGAGCCTATGGGGTAACGGTCAAGGGAACCATCGCTGACATCAGCACACCGCTGCCTATGGCCAAAGTGATTGCTGTCACTCAAGGTCCCACTCTGGCGGACCAGGTGAACGCCATGTTGGCGACCGCCAATATCGCGCCGTCAGAGGACGTGGCCAGCGCGTTAGGGGTTAATCTTTGGTCCGACATAGCTCGGGTGCTGGGCTCTGAGCCCAAAGATCTCGTGGAGCCCACTGGGGCGGCAATGGGGAATTACCTCACGCCCACTGGAATCAGTGCGGTATTGACCCAAGCCTGGAACAACCCCGAGGAGGAGCCGCTGACCCGCCTGTTAAGTCAGTCGCTTTGGAAAACCGAGAGCCCGGAGGAGGATGCTCTGGCGGGTTACATCAAATCATCGACAGGAGCAGTCTACGCTGTCGCCGTGATGATAAGTGAACAACTTTGGAATCGGCATTTCACTGCGAAAGTGCTCTCTTGATCGAACCAAGACTCGCTGGAGGATGAGAGCGGGTATAGCTTGAGGCCGGATTCGATATTTCTCGTGAAGGCGGGGACGCGGACGGTGCGCCAGAGATAGACGCGCCTTTCACCGTTGACGCGCCTGATGCTGGCAGGCGCTCTCAGGGCGATGGAATGAGAGGACTCGCCGATTGCACCTATCGTTAAGGGGACTCCGGTCTTGCTCGCAGCATCGGAGATAGCGCTCCACTTGGGGTCATTACATGCGGCCAAGTTTAGGGACCTGGTGCTAAATTTTCAAGCAGACCGGTCGAAAACCCTGTGCCCCACTTGGTCGGCGGCCTGAAAGATGATTTTCAGTGTTTGCAGCAGGCCCTCGCAGCCTCAACCACGACTGTGAGGTTAACCCTTGCCTCTCGGAAATCGACCAACGATGCGATAGAGTGGCAACCCCGAAGGAGGCTGCCGGCGCGGGGTATGTTAACCCGTGTCGAGGACCCTGTTTGCTATGGTTGGCTGGGGAGGAGCATTGGTCTATGCCGCTAATCCTCCTTTGCCTGCGACGACCTTCGATGGAGTGCATTGGATAGCGATTTCTTCCGCCGCGCAATTGGTGTACCTGGATCGAGACCCCGCCGCGCATCTCAACAATCATCGTGCATTAATCCAATCCGTCGATCAGACGGCATCCCCTTGGGGGCAACGGGGCAACGCCATTTGCTGGAGTTTTTAATGGCCAAGGCTATGCGACTACTGGACTCCAAGTGTCGGTTGGGGCTGGACAAGCGGGTCTCTTCGGGACCGTGGAACCGTTGAGTGTGATGTAGCGGTGAGCCCCTGTTGCATCCCCCACTAAGTTTTTTTGAAGGATTGGACGGCATAAACGAATCTTTAGTGTACTATTAGTAACAGTACTGTTACTACTATGGTTCAAGGGGGTACGGTATGTGGTTCCGAGTGAATCCTCAGTCGTCCGTACCGATCTATCAGCAAGTCATCCAAGGGATTCGGCAAGGGGTTGCTCAGGGGGTCGTGCAAGCGGGTGACCGATTGCCATCCGTCCGTGATTTAGCGGTCGAAATGACTTTGAATCCCAACACGATTGCGAAGGCTTATCGAGAGCTAGAACGTCAACGCGTCATCACGGTGATCCAAGGCCGGGGAACGTATATTGCCGATCTCGAATCGGTGCCCGACCGTGCTCAGCGGATCGGGCTGATGGTGGAGGCGATACAGCAACTCTTGGTGGAGGCGCACCATATGCAGATGACTGTGGACGAATTGCTGGAACTATTTCATCGCGTGGTGAGTGAGTGGGAACGTGCGAAAGGGCGGAATGACCAATGACCTCATCCTTGGTGACCGTGGAAAATTTGGACAAGACCTTTCGCGGTCAAAAGGTGTTGACACGGATTGATTGGGCTATTCCTGAGGGATCCATCTACGGATTGATTGGGTCCAACGGCTCGGGCAAAACGACGCTGTGCCGCCTGATTCTAGGGATATTGTGGCCGGATTCGGGATTGGTGACAGTGGGCGGGGTACGGCTTCCGCAAGAAAGTGGGAGAGCCCGTCAGCAGATGTACTATGTCGGAGCAGACAGTCGCCTGGGCCGGGGCTTTCGCATCGCAGAATGGGCGCGCTACGAACAGTTGATGTATGAGCAGTGGAATGCGGCCCGATTTCAAAAGTTGTTACAGGCGTTTGAACTGGAACCGAGTCAGCGCATCGGTGAACTATCGTACGGAACCAAAACACAGCTGCAAATCGCCCTGGCGTTGTCTGCCAGTCCCAAACTGCTAATTTTGGATGAACCGACTAACGGACTCGACCTGGTGGTGAAACGACAAGTATTGCAATTGATTTTAGATGTCGTGAGCGAAGATCACACCACCGTGATCTTTATCAGCCACCTGATTGAAGACGTCGAGCGATTGTGCGATCAGGTGGCTTTACTCCACCGAGGCCAGAAGCTCATCGATGGTCCGGTGGATATGGTGAAAAAAACGTTCACACGGGTTCAGGGCTTTTTCCCGGAAGGCGCGACCCCTAGAGTAAAAGATAACCTACGTGAGGTATCCCCAGAGTGGAGCGGGCGCATGGCTGCGGGAATCGCACGGGGAACGCCGGATGGGCTGGTCGAACAATTTCGAAGCGCGGGGGCGCTTTATGTCGACGTGGTCGACATGGATCTAGCCGAGGTGGTTCGTCGCTTGTTAGAAGCGGAGGGATATAAGCGTGAAACGTTCCATGCAGGGACGCTTTAACTTCAATGGATGGATCCTACCGGCGGTTCGCTATCGTGAGTGGCGAATCAATCGAAGCTGGTATATCTTAGCCGCGGCCATGCTGGTAGCACCATGGTTTGTTCAGTTGTACAACGATTTCAAAGTAGGTCCTGCCCACATCTTGATTATTCAGCTAATGGGAGGTTATGGGAATACCACCATTGCCGCTTCCACGGTGATAGCAGGAGGACTTGGATTGGTCGTGTTTTGGTACGATTTTTCGCAAGGAAGACTCGCCTATGTGCTGGAAGGGGCGGTGGAGCGACGCCATGTGTGGTGGACCAAGGCTTTCTATGTCAGTGCCACGATCATTGGCGCCTACTTGCTCACCGGGATTGCGATGGAGGGAGCCTGGCTCGCGGTCGGCCAAAGCGGAGTGTCGATTACCATCGTGGATGCCATGGCGTATCTGATTCTGGTACACTTGGTCATCGCCGCGACTGCGATGATGGTGGGGTCGGCCATTGGGAACGTAATTTATGCCGCCATTGGGGTGGTGGTGATGGTCGCATGGCCCACCTTGTTGCAATCGGTGATTGAAATGGTAATCGGTGGTTCCGCGTACCGCTTGGAAGTGGGCGTGCAAAACCTGATGGCAGCATTGTCGCCGGCAAGTGTCATCAGCAACCACCTGCATTTGTACGTCCAAAGCACGCCGAAAGTGGTCGCCTTTAGCCGATTCGACCAATGGCTGATTGTCTTGTGGTTCGGGGTGTGGCTGGGGGCTATGGGCTGGTTAGGCCAACGCCTGTTTCAGAAGATACTTTGGGAGAGATTTTTTGATGCGTTCTACTTTCCTGTGCTTTGGAATGGTGTCTATGCGGGACTAGCTCTGGTCACGGCGTGGGTCTATGAAGCGGTGAACGGGTCGAATCTCGTCGGTGTGAATCGGCTGTTGCTGTTGCTGGGCATTGCCGCACCCATGTTCTTTGTCTGGCGGTGGATCGTGCGTCAAATCGGCCGACGCGCCTTGTGGAAAATGCGGTCTGGCGTTCGTTCCTAGCAAGTTAGAGAAAACTTAAAGGGTCTTAAGCACTCACGGAAACTTAACTTGAACGAGTTACTAGAGAAAGAAGGCGGGTTCTCCACTCGGATTGTCTTGAAAATCGGGCCGGCTATGGTCGATTTTCCGCCATCTCATTGAGGGCAATCATGGGCATTGAGCGATTCTCTTTCCAGTAAAGGGTTGGGGGATAATCATGGCGAAGAGTTCTTCATCCCCTTTATGGGGGAGGTTCTGTTCTAAGGATGATTCTCGGACAGCCAGTGACGCGATGCTTACGGCAGCCATACGAAAGGATACATCCCGTCCGCAATGAAACAGTGAGGAGCACGTGGACCCGGGGCTAGGCCGGCATCGCCGCGGTCAGCCAGAGGACTGGCCTGGCCCAGAATATCGTCAGCAGAGGCATCAAAAAGGTCCAACATCCAGAGGCTCTGAGAGCATCCACACGCATCCATTGGCTTGGAACTGACCACCGGTCCATTACCCCACACGATCCCGACCCTCATCCCCTCTTGCTGGCCCTGGCCGCCCCTGCCATCCGGCACGATCGCGAAAGCCTGTGACTCTGATCGTCCAAGAGTTGGCACAACCTGACGAGCGAATTGGCGCAGCCACGGGTATCGTGTAAGTGATTGCACGTAAGCAAGCTATTCTAACAGGGTGGCTATTGAGGTAGCCCCATTGAGTTCGTCCCCACTAAATGCGGAACGAAAACCAAATATATTGAAAAAATGAGGTGTCCACTGCATCATATTGACAGTTTGCGTTTGATCGCAGTGCCGATCTTGACCGAGGCGTTCGTGCCCTACGAACCGCAGCAGTCGTCCCACTAATGGTATTAGCGGACCGGTGTGTCTTGAGTAGTTGATTAAAGAATGGGCAGATCAAACACCGGATGCGTTTCGTCTAGGGGACCATTGAGTTCTAGGGTATCGATGATAATATCCCATTGGCGACCATTGGATCGTTCCGCGGTCATACGCCGACAAAATCCCGTGCGCATATCCACCCACAGTCGATGAAAGTTGGCGAAGTCCGTTAGCTCCTGCTCGCGATCCCAGGTATTGATGTCCCAGTCGTCGAGGGCCTCATTATCCCCAGGAAACACCGAAGACGTCAGGGCATGGCCGGCTAAGACATGGACCGTCTGCTCATCTTCGTAGAGACCGTCGAAGAGGGGACAATAGAGATTATCCGCGATCAACCCATAAGGATGCTGCCCAAATACCCGGATTCAGCCACAGCCATAAGTGAGCATTCTCCGCCGGGGTCAAGTAGGGGCGTCCATAGGTCACCGCTTCCGTTTCGGTCAGATGTTGCTCGCGCGCCCGCCCAATCGTGCCGGTGGTCTGCACGGTGTCGTCCTGCCACCATGCCCACCGATCGCGGATCATCCGGTAGCTAATCCGCGGACGCCCCGACTCCGGATCATCAGGGCGCCAATGATTTGGAGCTAGCCACCACGCTTCCAGCGTTTGGGGTGGTCGAGTCATATCTTCGGGGCCCCAGAATCGCGGTTGGCATGAAAGCTCCCGCCTGGGCCCGAGGAACCCCCCAAAGTATTTCATTTGCGCTCGGGCATGCAACTGATGGACGCTGTCCCAGGCGTGTAATATTTTGTGCCGGATGTCCGACAGCGCATAAGGTGTCGTGGGGGATCCTCCCGTTCAACAGGCTGTCTGTCATTCTCACGTCACACGGCCTGGCTTTTGCACGTTTCCCAATACCGTTCCATTCCATCATCGGTCTGAACTCGTTTCCATCATACCGTAACGAGTTGCATGAAGATACCGCCTAGCGCAGGCTGATAATCCACAGGGGCGGGTGGGGTGCCAAACTCCGGTGCCAGTGGCTCCGAGGATTCTTCGGGACCCAGAGGGCATCCACGACGCTCCCTCCGCGCGAAGATAGAGGGTAACGGTTTCAGTGGGTTCTTAAGTGCTCTGACAATCTTAATCGCTCCCCAGGTTCGTGGGAGCGGTCAGGCCAACGTGGAAGGTAGCTCTCGCCAACTAAATGGTGATGAGCATACTCGCCCCAAGACGCTACCTCAGCACCCCCCGATTCACCGGATGAACCATTTGATCTCGGCGTGGCGCGCTAATCTATGGATACAACATCGGGAGTCCTTAGCGATCGGAATGTCGGATCAAGGAAAGCACGCTGACAAAATCAAAAATTAGCACGGCGAAAACCCCCATGCCACGAGCGTAGTTACCCGGCAGGGCCATGAGGAGAATGGAAAGCACGAAGATGGCGGGGATCACAGAATGCGGTCGGGAACTCCTTCGCAGCAATCTTTGTGCAAGAGCCGCGAATTCGGTGGTGTTGCTCCTCAACTCAACCCATCCATTGGGATCCGGGAGAAGGATACCGACCAGATCCCTTAGGCTCGAGGTCACTTTGGGGAACCGCCGACGCGATTGGGTAGGAATCCTGTAGTTCGCATTTCGTATCATGAGAGGTGCGAGGTGAGTCCCATCGACGACCGGCGCTGGGTCGATTTGAAAACGGATTATGCTTTTAAACAACTCTTCGGCCAACCGCAGACGACGGATATTCTGCGGGCCTTCTTGAATGGCGTGCTACACCGTGAGGGGGCCGACGCCATCGCTCAGGTC
>JAMCVM010000242.1 GCA_023475835.1 Bacillota bacterium
CTCTTTCAGCCGCGGCAGGTGGAGATGGTAGTGGTCGATTGGGATTCCCCCCGGTACGCCATCCAGAGAGAACTCTATGAGGCCGTGACGCTCTATGTTCAAAAGGGATATCGTCAGGCGCTAGCCGAAAAGGCGTTTACGGAGACTTTCCTGCTGATTTTGATGCAGCGAATGGTCACCTCGAGTCCCGCCGCGGTCGAGCGAGCCGTACGGCGGCGCATCATGACTTTGGCCGAGATCGAGGGTCCTGAGGAATGGACGATTAGTGAGGATGACGAGATCGAAGCGGCGATGGACGAGACGACTCATTCGGGCGACAGCGAAGCTCTGGAGTCGTTGCTGCGACTGGCCACCGAAGCGACCCAAAGTCCCGATGCGCGCGTCGACCGTCTCGTCCAAGTCATTGATCACCTTCGGCGTGAGGAGTCCAGTGAGACCAAGTTTTTGATCTTTACCGAATTCTTACCGACGCAGGCGATGTTGTTTCGTGTGTTATCGGGTTATGGGTATCGGGTGAGTATGCTCAATGGACAAATGGGTTTGGACCAACGATTGTCGGTGCAAGAGGCGTTTCGCCATGATAGCCAATTTCTCATTTCCACGGATGCCGGTGGAGAGGGACTCAACCTGCAATTTGCTCATGTGGTAGTGAACTACGACCTCCCCTGGAACCCGATGAAGATTGAACAACGGATCGGACGCGTCGACCGCATCGGGCAACGGCATCTGGTCCGGGCCTTTAACTTTGTGATTAAAGATACCGTGGAATATCGCGTACACGAAGTTTTGCTCGATAAGCTGCAAAGGATTTTGACGGAATTGGGCATCGACAAGTTAGGGGATGTGTTGGACTCGTCAGGACTTGATGTGGACTATCAAGGGCTATACCTGTCCGCCCTGATGAATCCGGACCAAGCCGATGCGGAAATGACCCGATGGGTGGAAACCGTGCGGGATACGGCTGATCATTCTCGCGATTTGAATCACTCGATTGAAGCGGGGCCACCGGATCCGGAACGGCTCAAGACGATCCTTCATCATCCGTTGCCAAGCTGGATGGCGGCCATGGTGGAGCACTATGTCACATCGCGAGGCGGGGCGGTGCAGCGGACCACGTTAGGGTGGACGGTGACCTTCCCGGATGGGACGACATTGCGGGATGTGGTGTTCCGGCCCGATAGTGACGATGTCGGACAAACGTATCTTCCGCTGGACCATCCTCAAATCCAGAAAATGCTGGAAGAACTGCCGCACGAAGTACCAGGAGGGCCGGTGGTTCGCGTGGAATCTCGAAAGTTTCCGACGGGACTTCTCGGGCTATGGAGTCTCTGGGAACTGACGTTGAGTTCCGGGGACGAGCAGGAACGACGTGTCTTCCCGTTGTTCCTTGCGGATGACGATCGGGTGTTTCGCGCGTCAGCTATCCAGATCTGGGAGCATATCACCCATTGGAACTTTCAAGGATCCATAGTAGCGTCCCCCAGAAACCTGGACATTCGCAGTTGGGAGCGGCTCTTTCGTCAGGCTGAACAGGAGGCCGAGCCGCTCTATCGGGACCTCAAGGAGACTCACAAAAAGCGTGTTCGCGGCGATAGGGAGGCCATGGAGCGAGCCTTTCATGTGCGCCGCGATCTGGTGCAACGCGTGGGGTTGGACAACGTTCGAGAGGCTCGACTGCGTCGTTTGGCGGCGGAATATGCCGAGCGCATCAAGGCCAGCGAGAATGCTTTACATGTGTATCCCAACCTTGAACCCATTCTTGTCCTAGAGGTAAATTCATAGTGAACACAAACTGGCGGGATAGGGTATTGAAGCACCTCATGGATGGAACCGAGCGGATTCGGGTGGTTGCGGACCCGGATGGACTCTTATTGGACGAAAATTTGTTGCAGGAGTTGAAGCAACGAGGATTTTCGGTGCTGTTATATGACGACCCTTGGGCATTTCGGGTACGTTACGAAGAAGACTTTCGGGCTTTTTGGGACGTTGGTCGGGCAGAACCTCGTTTGTTGGTGCGCTCTACGAGCACGAATTTGGATCCCATCCCGTTTGACGTGTTAGACCAAGCGGACCCAGCTTACCTCTCCGTCGCGCAGTTGTTCTCTCATCTTGACCGGGGGATTATGGCAGATTTGGACCGGCGGTTATACGATCGGGCATTTGGTGTGAACGTGGCCGTGGGTTCGGGTCGGCTTAATCGCGAAGATACCGCCTTGCGTCTATTACGCGAGATTTATGCGGTGGACCCTCTGCTGGTTCGTACCCGTGAGGATGTGTGGGATCTCATTTCGAAAGTGTATCGGTCGGGGTACGGCCTTTCTGATTCACTCGCCGAGGTCTTGGCCGACGCATTAAATCCGTGGCAAGCCGAGTTTGATATCCCGATTCGGAACGCCCTGACCTCGCGAACCGTGTGGGAGTCGGTACTACACCGGGATCTCCGAAATGACGAGCGGATGTGGGGAGCCCGCTATTGGCTTGGGATCTTGGGATGGGACTCCGAGCTGGGCGATCAGGGTCAGCAGATATCCCCCATGTTAACCCGTAAGCTGCGACAATTTCTTGCGGAGGAGCACCTGGTGGGTCGCGATTGGTTACAGCGCGCGGAGGATGTGGCCACACTGCGGCTCGCTCAATATCGAGGACTGGAAGGAGTGGACGTTAACCTCCTTCCGGCGTTGGATCAGCGGTTTGAGGAATGGGTGAATCACGATTATGGGTTATTGCAGAGCCTATCGCCTTATCCTGAACCTATCATGGTGCATCAAGTGGTGCACTACATGGCGCATCAAAAGGAGGTGGCCAAATGGGCGCTGCTGGTTCTAGACGGCATGAGCTACGCCGACTGGCTCTACATTCGGTCTCTCATGGATTTGTCCGCGTATCAGGTCATCGAGCGCGCTGTATTTGCGTGGGTACCGACGATTACGTCGGTGTCGCGAAAAGCTATTTTCTCCGGGAAGGTCCCCCGTGACTTTGGGCAGTCTTTAGGAACGACCAGCGGGGAAGAGGTTTTGTGGCAGCAATTTTGGAAAGGAAAGGTGCACGGCGTTCGATTTCAAAAAACCGCGGATGATACGGACCCGAATGTTTTGTTGCGGTTCATTGAGAACGAATCCCCCGATGTCATTGGGTTGGTAGCCAATATGGTGGATTTGTTGGCGCATTCGGCCAAGATGGGTATGCCGCAGTTCTTGTCTGATGTACGATTATGGGTGAACCCGGAAGGATGGC
>JAMCVM010000231.1 GCA_023475835.1 Bacillota bacterium
GCCGGTCTTGAGGTGTAACCGCCGCCGGCCTGAGGGCAGACGCCAAGCCCCCATGCGCCGGGTTTTCTCGGGATACAAGCGCCGTAAGAAGGCATACACCGTGCCGATGGCAGGTAAGTCTTCAGGGCGGATCCATCCACATAAGCGTGCCAGCCACGGTATTTGGCGAATTTCCTTGAAGCCATCTACAAGACTGGCCGTTTCGCGCACCGTCAATAAGCCAATCGCTCGCAGCAATTGCGCCGGATCAAAGGCTGGACGGCCTCGCGTGGCGCTATACAGGGCTTGAATGGGTTCCAGTAATCGATCAATGTCGGCCGTGAGACTCCAAGAAATTTCTTTCTCCCAGGCGGCCCGGTCGCCCCAGGCCGGATTCCATGCGGCTAAGTCCTGCTTCAGCGCCTGACGAAAGTCCGCATCGCTACCACTCGGTCGTAGCATGAAAGAATCGCCTCCCATAGCGTATGATTCGGGGAATGGATCCCCTTGCTATCGGACTATAGCGTATGAAGAAGAGGTTGTCCATAGGAGGGGCCGGCCGCCCACGGCGGCCGATCCAGGCCAGATACCGTTCGATTCCTGCTGGTTGATATCGTCTGTGACTACGGGTACCCCTCGAGTCCCCCACTCCGACCCCATGGGTTACCTCGGAAACATTGAGGGAACTTTGCGGTTCTTTTGACAACCTAGCGCTTCAAGGCAGCAAGGCCCTCTTGTGTTTATTTGTATAGCCATGCTATCAATGCTAGCCCTACTAGCGATGCTAGCCATGCACTGGCTTGAGTTCGGAGTCGAATGCAAATGGGCAGGGACTCCTTCCTATATTGGCCGGTCAGAGGAGCATCCCACGTTCGCAAAATCGCTGTTGCCCTCGCAGGGATGACGTTCATCGACCCGGACTCATCTGAGGATGCCGGTTTAGGAATGTCTCACTAAAATCGGCTAGGAAGTCAAGAGATTCGATTCGTTCTCGGGTGCAAGTCGAGGGACCGAGGCGAAAAGGCAATCGGTGAACATCCCAGGAGATCTTCGAGCAGGGCTGGTCTGATCGTGGACAAGATTCCTACAGAACGACCAAACTGGTAGAATTTGGTGTTGCAATTGCCATCGAGACCGCGACCGGAAATGGGTTCAGCGAGCCGCCTTGATCTTTTATGAAAACTCTCCTAGGATGCCGAAGGACTATAACGCGGCGGGCATTCGATTGATGACCGAAGGCAAGCTCAGGCGAATGAGCAGGGTTTTCAACCGAGTCGACAACCGGGCTCTGGGGCAGGTAAACCCTGCAATGGGATCCACGAAGGTGTAGACCGGACACTCCGTCTGGTCACAGACATACCGCGGCTTGATGACCGTGTGATACACGGTCATCCCATTCAACGGGAGATCTTGCACGGTATGCGGCGTATACCGATGGGCCAAGTGCCGACTGACGACGTGGCAGTGGGGGCACGGGGCTTGCTCCGCGTGCGACCGCCACCGAAAATGCCAGGCTCGTTCGTCGCGCTCGATGTCTAGCAACCGCCAATGACTGGGAACGGCCAAGCCACAAAAGAACTCGGCCACAATCTGCAGAAGCCGGGTCACGCTCTCGAGCCCCGCATCCACGATGATCTTTTCGGTGTGAAAAAACTCTTGCCACTGTTGGCTTAAGCGCACAGATTCCATGGTGAGTGTGATCCTTTCGTCGGCAGTTTCTCTTCAGACTAGATCACCGCAAGACGAAAGTCCAGTTATTTATTATGCATATGAGAGGTATGTTACCCATTAGGTGATAATAATTTATCAATAGGAGATATCATACGTGAATAATGGACAAATAGCAATGACAAAAAATGCGTAAGAACCGACTGGGCGACATAGTGATCGACCGTGGATTTTGAATAATCCTTGGCCGCGACACAATATACTGCGCGCGGGTCAAAATGTGACGGTTTGATGCCAAGGCTTTGGACGTCTCAACACCTTGCTGAATAATGGTTTTCCAACACGATGGCGTTCTCCCAAAAACGAAAACTATGACCAGCGCGCAGTATAGTCCGCAAACTGTCGGCTGATCTCCACAAAATAGGGATCCGTGAGCAGGACTCGGTGTTTCACGTATCTACGTAACACGGCACGATGAAGCTGGAAATCGCCGATCATACGGATGACCCGGAGTTCCTGAGTTTGGGCCTGATTCAACGTGCGTGAGAAGTCGTTCGGCATGATTCCGTACGATTCGCGTACGAAATCGATGCCGAGCTGTTCAGAATAGTGTCCGTGCCCGTTCTTGACGGCAAACTCTCGCAGCTTTCGCCAACGGCGACGATAAAAGGTCATGGTAGCCTTGGTGTACCCAAGACGGAGTAATTCCTGCTCTAAACCCACGAGCAGGTCCGATAGTATTTGTGGTTCCACAAAGCATTCCCCCGGATAGGTATTTGAGAAAACTCTCAAGTCTATCATCGGGGACTATGCACAGTAATGGAACTCACATCGACCGAAGGTCAATCGTTACGCGCCAATACTTTGCATAGTAACTTGCTTTGCTTAGGGTGGAGGGGTCAGTCCGGTCTTGGCGAATTTGTTTCTCCACTATGCGTTTGACTGGTGGATGCAGCTTTACCACGCGCACCAACCGTTCGAGCGCTATGCGGATGATGCCGTCGTGCATTGTCAGTCCCTGGCGGTGGCACAAGCCTTAAAAGAGGCGTTAGCCCAACGCTTCGGGGACTGTGGGCTCACGCTCCATCCGACCAAAACGCGCATCGTGTATGGCCAGGACGATCACCGTCGGGAGGCTTACCCTGGGACGAGTTTTGACTTTCTCGGCTATACCTTTCGCTCCCGGCGGTCCAAAAATCGGCACGGGGAATTCTTCATGAGCTTCGCCCCGGCGGCCAGCCAGGCTGCGTTAAAGCCTAGGCTGCAGACCGTCCACGGGTGGCGGATTCCGTTACAGGTCGGGCGCACGCTGGCCGAGTTGGCCCGGGACTATCATCCCATACGCGCTAACTTATCATGCGGAATCGCACTGATACCGCCGTTTTCGAGGTCGTTCATGCAGATGCCGTTTCCACCTTTGTGGGGCCTTCCAGTCTCGGAGATCCACCCAACCTTTGATGA
>JAMCVM010000229.1 GCA_023475835.1 Bacillota bacterium
TAAAGGAATTGTCGGTGCTCAACGAGAATCAATCTCCATCCAAATCCTTAGTGTTAATGCTAGGGCAAGGTGACAGCAAACTGACTAGGTGTATTGACCAGATTCTGCCCTGGTAATGACCCATTGAGGGCAAGTCTCAATGTTGCCCCAGGACCCTGGCGCATGATTGAGAGGCAGAGGTTACTGTGGACGGCCTAGCAAGGACTAACAGTCGACTCCACGAGGTAGGCGCGGGCCCACTGGCGATACTCGGATAGTTGCTGGATGTAAAGGCCCGCGTGGTAGATTATCCGGCGATGACAAGGGGATGATGCCTAGTTAGTGCCAGCTGCGGCTACCGACGGCACCATCGTTGGTGACTAGAGTGAGTGAAGAGGCTGATCCCTTATGGTCAACGCACGAAACCGCTTCTTAATTAAGGAGGCAATCACATGACGTTAGATGTCAATCAGATGTACCTTGGAACGGCTTATTATCCAGAGCATTGGCCCCGTGAGCGCTGGGACATCGATGTCGCCATGATGGCGGATGCGGGACTTCAGGTTGTCCGAATTGCAGAACTCGCCTGGACCACCCTGCAACCCGAGGCCGACCTTTTCCAATTTAATTGGGTGGATGAGTTTCTTGACGTGGCGGCTGCCAAGGGCCTTTCCGTGATTTTGGGTACACCGACCGAAAGCTGTCCTCCCTGGATATGGCGCAACCACCCGGAGGTTGTGGCTACAGATGAATTTCATCGGATTCACGGGGGCCGAGGCCGATATTGTTATAACAACCGATTCCTTCAGGCGAAGATCGAGCGCCTAGTCGGTCGAATGGCGGAACGCTATGGGCACGACGAGCGGGTCACGGGCTGGCAAATCGACAATGAACTGCGCGGAGTGCGATGCTTTTGTCAGCAATGCCAAAGTGATTTTCGTGACTGGCTTCGAGCACGATACGGTAGTTTGGAAGCGCTAAATAAGGCCTGGGGTACCGTGTTTTGGAGTCAACAGTATAGCACGTGGGAAGAAGTCGATCTGCCAAGTGCAGACCAGCTGACGCGGTCCACCAGTCAAATCCTGGATCATTCCCGGTTTGCGTCCGAGTCTGCGGTCCGGCACTTGGCCCGGCAAGCGCGGATCATTCGGCAACACACGAACCATCAGTTTATTACTCATAACAGTATGGGAGCCTATACCGGAGTCGATTTGACCGATATGGTGCGCATTGACCGAACCATCAGTTTATTACTCATAACAGCATGGGAGCCTATACCGGAGTCGATTTGACCGATATGGTGCGGCATCTCGATTTTATGGGATGGGATAGCTATCCTTCGGTGAATTCCGAGAATTTTGACACGTGCTTGGCGCATGACCTCATTCGCGGTCTCGGACCTGAGCCGTATTGGATGTTGGAGCAAAAAAACGGATATTTCAACGGTGGGGATTACAACTGGGCGATCGAGCCTGGAATCGTGCGTCTGTGGACTTATCAGGACATTGCCCGAGGAGCCAACGGCGTTATGTATTACCGATGGCGGTCGAATCGCTTTAATGTCGAGCAGAATCAGAATGGCATTCTCCGCCAGGATGGGACCCCGCGCCGTGCTTACGCCGAAGTGCAGCAAGTGGCGCGAGAACTCGCTACCATCGGCCCGACCCTCGCGAAGACGCGGGTAGTCTCGCACGTAGGCCTGATCTTTTCCTACGACCAAGTGTGGGCGATGCAAGCCCGTCAACAATACCCAGCCCTGAATTATCTGACGGAAGTCGCGATGTACCATCGGGCCATCACGGAGTTGGGCCTGACCGCCGATATCATTGCTCCGACGCACCCGTTAACCAGCTATCCAATGGTCGTAGCGCCCGTGTTAAGCCTGGTCAATGACGAGATCCTGCGCAACCTCCAGCATTATGTGCGTGAAGGCGGGCATCTCATTTTGACGACACAGACGGGCATCAAAGGATGGTCGAACGTGGTACACGATACGCGATGGCCAAGCCCTTTGGGGGAACTGGTGGGAATGGAGGTCGAAGAATTCGATGCCCCGGATGCTTCAGTGGCCAACCAGGTGACTTATGGTCAGGACACCTTTGTCGTCGACGGCTGGATGGAAGTACTGACACCCACGACGGCTCAAGTGGTGGCGACGTATCGACAAAAGTTCTATGCCGGCATGGGGGCCATAACCCGGAATGCGTATGGAAGCGGCAGCGTCACTTACGTTGGGGTCGTCCACAATCGTGATTTAGTCAAAGCGGTGCTACGCGACACCTGGGGCCACCCGCTGCCGGCTCGTCCGACCGGGATATTCGTGACCACCAGGCAAAGTGAGGAGGCGCGGTTTACCTTCTATATCAACATGCAAGGTCACGCGGCGGCAATAAATGTGGAGGCCCCGGGCCAAAACGTTCTATCCGGGGCAGCGGTCCAAGATCGCATCGAACTTGAACCGTGGGACTTGGCTATTGTCCAAGAATCGATGACCTGACGTCTTACGAGCGGGGTCGGGCCCTGAGAGGTTAGGATCGGTGAATGACACTATCGGACCATCGTTCAGGGTCCGCCCGGCCTCGTCGGAGCCCAGAGAGGTGGATCTTGATTGACCACTCTAGCCATGGCAGTCAGTGGTGATTGCGATAACTGCCACAAGCAATTGGGACTGTGGAACTCGAGTAATCGCGGGGAGATAGCCAATGACCTGTGCGTGGCTGGGCGACAAAAACATCAGAGCATGAGTTGGTCGCACGCGAGGTCCGTGGCGTTGGCCAATGTCGTCACGCTGTCACGCAATCAGCCACTGGTACAGTGGAGTTGGGTCCATCGTCTAGACTTTCAATGGGTGGCCTAATCCCGATTCTCTGACGCTGCATACATTCTGGGAAAGCAGTAGTCCTCCCAAGATACCGATCACACGGGGCCGTTTGCGACGGCCCCCTAGCCTTAGGAGCCACCAAATATTAACCTGCGATTTTTGGCTCCGAAGTCTTGACGCGTGGTCGGATGGTATCGTTCCATGGCTGATTTTGACCTTCTGGTCGCTCGATATTCAGGCTGGCCATCTCCTTGTCGTCCACCA
>JAMCVM010000151.1 GCA_023475835.1 Bacillota bacterium
GCCCCGGGACGACGAATTCGCGATGAGAGGCGAACGTCTGGATCTTCCACGTCCCGAACGCCAGCTCGTACCGTATTCGGGGCCAAGCCGGTAATTTGGCTCACGGCGGTAATCCCCCCGTAACCCAAACCCCGCGCCGTGGACCCGGCCCAGATCCGTTTGGCTTTCTCATTCAGCACGGGCATCATCGTGACATATTGGTCCTTCAAGAACCGACGGATCTCGTGAGTGATTCCCATCATTCCCGCCTCCCCCAAGATTTGGATGGAGACAAGTTCCGCATCGGCACCGCAAAATCCTTTATTCCGTCCAGTGTGTATTCGTAATATTGCGCTCTATAGGTACGGTCGACTGCCTTATGGCCTCTGATCCTCGAGCACATCTTATCGGAAACCAACAAACCGCCGTCGGTAATCCATCACTTTAATTTTCCGGGAGTCCTAACTGGAGATTGACGGAGGTTGAACGCGGGGAATAATGCTGGCACTTTCCATCGCGGTCGCGGTCGGACCAGGCCCCGTGCCCGGTCTGCCACACCGTGAGTGGGCACTCCACCAAGCGATATACCGACCATAGGGTGCAAGATTGTCCGGTGGATGGGAAGACCGGGTATCACAGGGAGCCAAAACAGCGTCCCATTGGTGATCAGCCGGATTGTCCCGTCTACCCCTTCGTGGAGGCGCGGTTGAGCTAGTTTAAGATCTTCACGACCGGGTATGTGCTCGGCCATCCAGCAACGAAAACTATGAAGGATCTAAATCCGTTGTTGACCTGCCGCCTTGTCTGCTAGCATGAACGATGAAAAGTTCTCGTGAGATATTTCCCTATGCGCACGGCCTATTCCTCGAGAGCCGTTTACCACCCATTGACAATTTCCACCGTCTAAGACAAGCAAATTCCAACCCGGTCCGCCTCAGTACTACCCTGCCTCGAGACGTCCCTAACCCGTAACGAACCCATTAGCCGCACCAACGCACATTGGCACTCGTCAACCGCCATCTTGATTCTAAAGCCACCGCCCATCGACCCATCCTCCCTGGAATGTGTCCGCAAAACCTGTTCACACCGCCATATCCCCATACGGAGCTTGGCAGAGCCTCGGGCGTTAAGAGAATTCGGAGAACGTCGGGTGAGTCCAGATAATCTCGACCACGGTTCCCGAAGGGACCCGGGAATAAAGCCGAAACTGAAACTGGTCTTTATGGACCAAGGCCAGACGGCTTTTCACGTTGTCAAGTCCCACGCGATGAGACTGGTGGAAGAAATCTTCCATCCGCGAGGGATTGGTCCACTCGGTCGACCCCGCTAGACCTACCCCATCGTCTTCCATTCGAATCGCTACTCCGTCATCGACCGTATGGGCCGAAATCCAGACGGTTCCACCTCCGGGCTTGGGGGTTAGACCATGAATCACCGCGTTTTCAATCAGGGGCTGCAAAAGAAATTTAGGGATCAGCAGCGATTGCAACCGACTATCGACCTCAACTACTAACTCGACGCACTCAGGCAAGCGAATCTTTTGAATGCGGAAGTAATGGCGAAGATAGTCCAATTCTTCGCGCAGCGGAATCTGACTGGGGCCCGGCAACATCGCTTGTTTCAGCATGCGCGACAACGAGACGACCATTTCCGTCACTTCCGGCACCTGGTGCGCTCGCGCCATCCAACCGATGGAATCTAAGGTATTGTATAAAAAATGGGGATTCATCTGACTTTGCAAAGCTCGCCATTCTGCGTCCGCTCTCAGGGTCTTCTCAGAGCGGATTTGTTCCATCAGCATATGAATGCGACTGGCCATGGCTTGAAAGCTTTGTTGAATGTAAGCCAGTTCCCCAATCAACGAGGCATCATCCGTGAGCGCAGAGACCTCCCCCTCGAATGCGTCCATCGCGGCGATCAAGCGAGAAATGGGTTGAGTAATACGAGATCGCATCCATAGGACCACGACCAAGAGGCCCAACAGAACCACCAAAAACTGAGCCAACAAGTCGTTTCGCAGGCTGGCCACCCCAGCCGACGCTTCGGTCAGCGGCGCACTCGACCATAATTGCCAGGTGGTCTCTGGAACCGGCCTGTGCGCCACCACCGCAGCCGCAGAGTGCTCTAGTACTGAGCGGTGTTTACACCTAATCACGTCGCTAGCTCTGGACCGCGATCGCGGTCTATACCATTATTAGGCCCGATCATTGTTTTCAAACGGTCTGGGATGAGTTCGAGAACAGTGGTCGGACCAGGATCCGTCCACATTCGGGGCATTTTCTCTTCGAGGGGAAACCCGCTCGATTTTTGAGAACGGAGGCAGTGAGGGGGACTCTCCAAGGCGGGGGGTTACCGAACCCGTAGTCAGCGACGCAGGGAGGTTGGCTGCCTCCGCCGAGCAAATGCTTGAAATGCAGCTAACGGCCAGCGCTCGCGCCCTTCATCCAGGCGATGGAACCTTGCACGGTTTAGGGTCAGCACGCTAGGCCACCCGTCGTGATGCTGGTCGGCCAAGCCTGGGAGTCGTTGAGCCATGCGCGTCAGCGCATGGCAGTCTTTCCTGCCGACCCATCGTCGCAGTCCCATGCGTATCGTGATAGTCATAGTCCGTTTCGACTAGGATCGACGGTTGGCGCTCACGGGTTTTGTCATTACTTCCGCGACCTGTCGTGTCATCAGATACCCCACAGATCAGGGACAGACTCAAAGCCAAGATCCGCCCAAGGGACTGGTGTCGCTGATTGACGCCCCACCCGTATTCCCTGGACAGCTCACCAGAAAACCCTCTGCCTTCGCCCATCAGCGAATCCTGGGAGAACACCTGGCGGAGTTCCCACACCTCCGGACCTCCTCGGAAATAAGCGAGAACGGATGACCACGGACTCAGCCCAAACCCAGAACCAAAGAAGTGGGCTATAATAGCGGTGCGTCCATGTCCCGGCCCTGCCGAACCCGGTGTCCGCGTGGCGCGAGGAGCATGGACACCAAAGCCCTCCGGAGTTGCGAAAGCAAGCAGAGCATGCCTCTCAGAGCTCGAACCGTCGGGAGAGC
>JAMCVM010000025.1 GCA_023475835.1 Bacillota bacterium
AGCGAGTTAGGCTCCATTTGGGTGCTTCGCCCAGCGTCAACAGAGACTCCTCGATCTCTGTAAGCATTGCTATAATCAGTCTCCTGTCACCGTTCAGTCGTGCCTATTTCGTGGAGTCTCAGACCTCAGCGTCCCGGAAGACGTATAATACGGGCAAGAACGCGCCGTTTTACCAAAAAGCCAGTTGGGCCGCTATTCGGGCTCATATCCGAATCGACAGACCGCGCTAGGCACCGCGTGTCACCCCCGGACCATCCTCGGGGTAGAGAATTTCTCTGAGAATCCTCGGTCACCGGTTACAAAATGCAGCAGCTTGCCGTCTTTAGAACAGGAGGGAATACCATGCGAAAAGCGGGGAAGGTTTCGCCGATTCCCTTACCGCGCTTAGACCAGTTGTACCACCAGCATTTTGAGGCCCTGGTCGCTTACGCGTCTCGATTGTTGGACGGTGAACGATCGCGAGCCGAAGACGTGGTTCAAGAGGCGTTTGCTCGCCTGATGCAAGCTCCGCCGGAAGATATGGCATTGACTGCGGGATGGCTTAGGGTGGTGGTCCAACACCTGTGTTACGACCTGTTTCGTAAGAACAGCCAGGAGCGGCACTGGCAAGAAGGCTTGCCGGCGACCGAGCGTGGGTTGGCCCCTTCGGCCGAAGAGGTTTTCATTGAAAGCGTCGATCGCGACCACATCGTCCGTTCTCTGCGAGGACTCGACCCTCGCGAATCCCGTGCGTTGTGGCTCCGCCACACCGGCTATCGATATCGTGAAATTGCAAAGGAATTGGGCATTGACCCAAACCAAGTGGGCATGGTGCTGTTGCGGGCGATGAAGAAACTGAAAGCCGCATACCACCAAGAGGAGGAGTTGGCGCATGGAGAGGATTTGCCCAGAAGAGGTCACATGGTTGAGATTTCTGGATCACGAAACGACGGACCAAGAAAGCGCCACATTGGCGGATCATCTTAAGATCTGCAGGCCTTGCCATACGCTGCTTTTAGAGGTGGGTCAGACGGCGGGATGGACGGCGTCGATCATAGAGGACTGGATCCAGGAGCTGCCCACCCAACGATCTCGAAAAGTACGCTTCCGACAAGGCTGGGGCTCCGTTCAGGGCCTCGTGGCCTCGCTGCTGGTCGTGGGTCTGACCTTGACGGCGATACCTACTACCCGACATGCCCTTGCTGCCTTAGTCCAATCGTTTCAATTTACTCGCGTGGCCACGGTTACCTTGACCTCGCAGCAAATCAATCAGATTGCTAACCAACTATCCCAAAGCGGGACGGTGAGCATTCAGCACTACGGATCGATTAAAGTCGAGGGCGTTCGGAGTGTGCCCAAGACCGTGCCTTTGAGTCAAGTAGCCGGTCAGTCGGGGCTCCCCTACGAATGGCCGCAGGCTCTGACCGGCTCTGGAGTTTCTGCCCAAATCACCGCGCCTGAGCAGGTGGTGCTAACGTTGAACGTGAACGCCATTAACCAGCTCATCAAAGATGAGGGAGGCGGCCAATTCTTTCCACAGAATGTGAGTGGGATACCTATCACCGTCAGCGTTCCAACGACCGTGAACATTGCGGATGGACCAAGCTCGGATAAAACTTCCAGTCGTCAAAGCACCGGTCAGTACGACCTGACCGAAACCGGGACGCCTTCAATTTCGGTCCCTGGGTCGATCAACGAGCGTCAAATCGCGACCGCCATCGCCTCTCTGCCGTTCTTACCGCAATCCCTGCAGGAAGCGTTGGTGCCGCTCGAGCACAATCTGCCAAACACCGTGGTCATTCCGACTTTCGGGAAACCGGGCCATGTGACGGTTCAAGGCCAATCCGGAGTGCTCGTTACCCTGCCTGGAATGAGTTCGAGTATGCGTACGGCGATCTGGGTTCGCGACGGGGTGTTTAACCAATTCTCCTACAACGGGCCGATGAGTTCTAAAAAGTTTGTCCAAGAGGTTCAACAATGGTTCCCCTAAAGGTCTCAGACTCTCCTCCCAATGCCATCGAAGCCGTCGGCTTGAGCAAGCGTTACGGTCGCGTCATGGCCTGTCAAAACGTTAACTTGCTGGTGCGGTCGGGAGAAATCTTCGGATTCTTGGGCCCGAATGGCGCGGGAAAGAGCACCGTAGTGAAAATCCTGCTAGGGCTGGTGCCAGCGAGTCAAGGCACCGCCCGCCTTTTGGGTCGATCGTACAAGGAGCGCGAGGTGCATCGCCGCATCGGGTATTTGCCGGAGCTATTTAGGTATCCGCCCTGGCTCACGGTGCGCGAGGTGGTGACTTGGCACGCCCGTCTGGCCAGGGTCTTGCGACCAGGCCCGGCCGTGGCCGAGGCGCTTATCACGGTGGGGCTCGGCGATCGTTCAGACGTTCGGGTGGGCACGTTGAGTAAAGGACTACAGCAGCGGTTGGGGTTGGCAGTAGCCATCGTGGCCGACCCCGACCTCCTGTTTTTGGACGAACCGACGTCGGCGATGGACCCGGTCGGTCGCCATGAGGTCGGGGTGTTGTTGCGCCAGTGGCGGGCCAGGGGAAAAACCGTCTTTTTGAACAGCCACTTGTTGGCCGATTTGGAGGGGCTCTGCGATCGGGTAGCGCTCATCGACCGCGGACAACTCCTCGATACCGGGGGGCTGAGCGACGTCTTGGCGGCCAGTGCGGCGTACGAATTCGCCACGGGACCGGTGCCTTCCGCCTGCCTCGAGGAATTAAGGGCCCAGGGAATCGCAATCGAGGGCGCGGATGGGCGATGGACCTATGCCGGACCGCGCGACAAGCTTCCGCGAGTGCATCAGATCTTCAGCCATCACGGCGTCGACGTGTACGAGGTGGTTCCGGTTCGGCAGTCGTTGGAATCGTGGTTTTTGGCCAGTTTGCAGGAGAAGGAGGTGTCGGGTGATGATCCTGATCGCGCGTCTGACCATCTGGGAAACTTTCCGTCGTAAGGTCTTACTCTCCAGCCTGGTAATGACCGGGGTGTTTTTGTGGTTGTTTTGGCTGGAG
>JAMCVM010000050.1:0-13361 GCA_023475835.1 Bacillota bacterium
GAACCGGTTTTTTTTCCTACGGATACCCTCTCCGAACAAATCATTCCCGCTATCTGGCGCTATACTCAAATGGTCTGGAGTGACCTCTTTGAAATCATTAAAGGGCGGATGGGTCTCCGGGACTGGAATGCCCCTCAAGGGTAGAAACGGCATCTGTATGAACGGTCTTGAAAACTGCGGTATCAGGGGGCGATGTCGCGTGATAAGGTAGCGTGTGTGGGTGCTATACCCCCTCACCGGCTACCTGTGGCTGGGGCGAGTGGACGATGCGATCACGTATTTACAGCTCCTGAGTGCCGAGCGCATCAAACGGCAGAAATGGCTTAATCAAACCATCAACTATCTGGAGCGTCATCGCGAGGACATTCCGTGCGATGCGTAACGTCAGGCCTTGGGATTGTGTAATTCCAGCAACCGGGGCGAACGGTCGCTGTGTGGCAGACCGCCAAAAACATCAGGGGACGAGTGGATCGACCCGATTGACGAGCACGACGACCTTTTTGCGCAATTATGGGCTAGATCGCTGGGATACGAACCGAGAATTGGGGTGGCCTGATGCCTTGGCGAGGTGCCGGTAGGCTGCCAAACTGAGCAACCGTACAGGTCGAAGTATTTTCCAATGGGTTTTCTCATTAAAGGGAGTAAAGTTCATGAAACCATCGGACATTTTTGATGCAGGGGGTAAGGCTGATAGGATGGACAGTGCCGCTATGTTCGCCTGGCCGTTTCCTGAAGCACAGAGGTTAAAGACGATTTCCGTACTGCCCAATCCGTTTGAGTTTTACGACGGTTCGTGCGTGAAGAATCGACAAGATTGGGAGAAGCGTCGTCAGGAATTGGCGGTATTGGCACAGTATTATGTGTTCGGATGGGTTCAGCGCCCTGAGTCCTTGTCCTATCGCGTGAACGAGAATGATGGCGTAAAATCCACACTGACGGTGACAGTGTGGGCAGATGGTCGAGAAGCGTCTTTCAGCGTGGCAGTGGCAGTGCCTCGCCAAGGGGTCGACACGCCAATTCCAGTGCCCTATCCGGTGCTCATTGTCGTTGGGGCTTTGGGCTCGGACGCACAGCGTACGGAACTCCTCAAGAACGGGTACGCGGTGATCGAGATGCCGCCTCACCCCATCTATAGTGACGATGCGACCCGTCGTGGCGCCTATACGAGTTTGTTTCCTTACCGCCAAGGAGAGGTGCTGAGTGACTCCGGTGCCTTGATGGCTTGGGCGTGGGGGGTAAGCAGGATCATCGATGCCCTAGACTTGGGTGCCTATCCTGCGATCAATCCCCGACAAACCATCGTGACTGGGGTGTCTCGCTATGGAAAAGCCGCATTGCTAGCGTCGGCTTTTGACCGCCGAGTGGCGGTCTCGGTTCCGGTGGATACCGGTCAAGCGGGGGCATCGAGCTTTCGCTACAATGTGGAAGGACGTATTTATCCCTTCCCTGGCGATCCGTTCCCGGAGGGCATGGGGCGTAGTGAAAAAATCCGCAATATGACCGGAGGGCTATCGCACTGGTTTTCCTCTCGCATCGCAGAGTTTGAAAATCGCGAAGCGCAGTTGCCGTTTGACGCGCACTGTATCCTAGCTTTGGTAGCTCCCCGGCCCTTGCTCATTTTTGCGGGTGACGCGTTCGATTGGTTGTCGGCACCCTCGACGGTCTTATCTTATACGGCTGCCCATGAAGTCTACGAGTTCTTAGGGGCGAACGAGGCCATTGCCCTCAATGTTCGTTCCGGTCCGCATGCTATTCAAGATCACGATATTGCGATTATCATCGATTTTGCCAATCACGCGCTTAGAGGCAGCGATTACCGTTTATCGAAAGATATCTTTCCGTTCGTGGATACGTATCACGCCTATCGATATCTTCCTGATACCGCATATCTGCCATGGTCCAGACCGGGCAAGCATACCCTGTGGACCGAATCAGAGCATTTCTTAGCGGGTATGCCTCGGACGCTGACGGTATATTCCAATGCGAACACAGTGACGCTGACGCCGCCTGCGACTGGCCGGGACCGGGTGGAGCCCCTAATCGAGTCGGTTGTGGACGGCCAAGCGGTCTTTCAACTGAGCGCCGACCAAGCTCGCATCGGCATCTACACGCTTCGCGCCGATGGAAGGCTAGACAGCCGGACCATTCAGGTGTTGGGCGTGGCCTGGGACGATGCGGTAAAGATCAGCCTGACTGCCGAAGGCAGCCACCGCATCATTCATTTTGCCGATCGTTACGACCACAGCGCAGTGCGGGTGGTGGTCAACGGCGTCGATGTGACCGATGTCTACGATCCGGTGCGCTTTCCCGAGGAAAACCATCGGCAGGTGTACTGTATGGCCTATGGGATTCGTATCTCAGGATTGTTTGAGTTAGCAGCGAACGCCGAGGGCGCCTATCACCTCGTGGTTGAGCACTTGCAGTTTAAGAATTTCTGGCCCGAAAGGACGTTTCAATGGTCCCAAACGGTATCCGCGCCGGTGCCGCTGTCGGTCAGCGCAGGCACGCCAGTTTTGTTGACCAACGGCTTAGCTACCGGGCTTAGGATCGAGGCCTAAGCCCGGATTCTCAAGATGGATTTTCGGTCGAGGCGGTGGCAAGGATACCCAAGGTAACCGATCGGCGAAGCATGGCTCTGGAGATGGGCAAGGCTAGAACCCACTAAGGCCGGATAGAAGTCAACCGGACCATGAATGTCAACAAAACTGCCGGGAGACGCCTTCAGTTCTTGGGAGTTCACTTTGGACCACGCGCTCGCACGGGATGAAGCACCGATCTGCAATGGCGAAAAAATCTCGGATGGCTAGAGCTACCGGCGATTATGAAGAGTTACCCTGGGCGGCGTCCATCAAGCGATGGCTGTGGCGTACTATGATCGCTTGACTGTCGCGGAGCCGTGAGATTGCGATTAGCGTTAGCACCGACGAAGGTGGTTGGGGCGGCTGTTCCGTGGCCATGCACACGGGAGCAGCCGCCCAAGAGCCTTCGAAATGACGTCATTCAGGCAGTGCGGTTACGATTGTGGTGGGAAGAGGGTGCTGGGTGGACAGATGCCGATAGCCGCTACCTGGCAGTCTGAGGGGAAACAATAGCCGTACGATGGAACCAAGAGTTGCACCATGGCTATCGTCTGAAGCAACAGGCATAAAGTCACCTGTACAGATAATTGACCGTTTGGCAGAATGACCGCACTACAGGTGCCAGATAAGATCGTACAGGCTGGCGTGGTGCCGGCCGGATTATATAGAGGCACCGTCGTGGTGGTGTAGAGGGTGACGGGGGCGGTGGTGACGCCATTCACGCAGGTGATGTCGACAACCGCGGAAATGGTGTAGGTGATGTTGTTAATGGAGTCAGTGCCGCTGGCGACAATGGCCCCTACAGAACACGTAGAATCGCTTAAATCCACGTTGCAGGCCAAAGAGCCGGAGGTCATCTCGGGTGGGATGCATCCTGGGGGCAGCATCATGTCGTGGATGACTTCGGATGTGGTAACCGTCTGCGAGCACGACGCATAGACCTTTTCCACCATAATACAGTCGATTTCCGTCGCCGGTGGGCACCAATCGTCCGTACAAGGGCCTGGGGTTATTGTGGCCATGATGTAGCGCCTCCTTACTGAAATTTGAGGGAAGACTCCACGGGGTGACTTTCCTCTGCTTCCGATATATGTCAGATCGCGGAAAAGGTGAATGCACCCAAACGACTAGAACGGTTACCCCATAGATTACGCTGAGCCCAGAAAGAGAGTGCCTATGGATCCGCTGGGCTTCACGCCCGGCGCTAGAGGTTACGATCTACGAGCGGAGCGTTGGGCCGATATCTGCAGGCGAGGACCGCGGATCCGAGCGGCCTCCGATTCGATTTCCGGTGGGACTTTCGAGCAATTTCGTGTACCTGCGGTAGCCTATCCGCTGAGGGTTCAGGCGGACTCTGACGTACCGAGGTCCTTCGAATCCTCGACGCTTTGGATGCATAAGTTGTCGCCAGGGATGCGGGCATTAAGCCGCACTAACGGCGGCCCAATGCTCGGCGCATGGGGTGTGCATTCAAGCTAGCAAAGGATATTAGCGCTCGCATGCCTAAGGTAACAATTGTCGACGCCGACCTCGCAACCCCTTTTGCAATTACGCTCGGCTAACCCATCTCTTCAGTTGCCAACCCGTTATTCGGATCGCACACCGGCGTTCAATTGGTAAATCAAACCAGCCAGTTGCTCTTCGTCCATATAGCCTTGGCTGAAAATGACGAGGGCTCTAAGAGGCAGATCGAGCAACATTGCGGCCGCTAAATTTGATGGGTCGACTAGGTCTTCGGCCATTCCGGTGGCTTGGCTAAAGCGTGCGATTAATCCTTGAATGACGGGGGCGGTAACAGGATTGCGAAGCAAATCGCCTACCGTGGTGTTGCGAGTCACTTGGCGTGGTGTCGCAGGCGGGTCGGTAGAGACGACGTGAATGACCTGTGAGAGCACGATCTCCCGCGAGGATTTTCCGATAGCAATGGTAAAGTCTCCGGTCTCCACATGCCATGCTGAACGGCCAACGTCGTAGTAGGAAAACGCCCGTTTATCTAGGTGAAAGGAGACCGTAGCTTCTTCGCCGGGTTGCAAAAAGACCTTCTGGAATCCTTTTAACTCTCGCGGCGGACGTTTGACGGGGGCCTGTTGGTCGGAGACATATAATTGCACGATTTCGTGCCCCGCCACTTGCCCGCAGTTTTTTACGACCATCGATACGCCAACCGATTCGGCATCGGTCGCCTCAGTGCGATCGAGGACGAGGTCGCGGTATTCAAATTGCGTGTAGCTAAGTCCGTAGCCGAATGGAAACAACGGAGTGAGTTCTTTGGCATCGTAATAGCGATAGCCGACAAAGAGGTTTTCTCGGTATTCGACCCGATCAGCTTCGCCTGGAAAATTCAAATAAGATGGATTTTGTGATAACGTGGCAGGAAAGGTTTCGGCGAGTTTCCCCGATGGATTGACTATACCCAAGAGGATATCCGCCATAGCACCCCCTCCGCCTTGCCCGCCGAGATAACATTCTAATACGGCCGCGGTGCGGTCAATCCAAGGCATCTCGATGGGAGCGCCGTTGCTTAAGACCACGACTAGGTTAGGTTGCACCTCGGCCAACGCAGTAATGAGTGCTTCTTGGTTGGCGGGCAGATGAAGATGTTTGCGATCATACCCTTCCGATTCCATCCGCTCCGGAAGACCGACGCACAAGATGGCAATATCTGCCCTGCTAGCCGTATCTTTGGCCTCAGCAATCAGGATTTCATCGACGCTATCCGTATCCAAGGAATACCCTGAAGCGTAGGTTGCATTCGATGGTACTCTCCGAGTTTTAGTAAACTCGTCCCAAAGGTTTTCTAGGTTGGTCGGTTGCACATGAGAACTGCCACCGCCTTGGTATCGAGGCTGGCGGGCTAAAGCGCCGATGATGGCGACCGAGGGTGCACTGGTTAAAGGCAAAATGTGGTTCTCATTTTTCAGCAACACTGCGGATTCACCGGCAACCCGCCGAGCTAATTGGTGATGTCCCGAGACGTCGTAGTCATAAGCGACACCTTCCGTCCACTTCCGTGAAGCCACGGCTTTGAAGATCAATTCGAGCAGGCGGGCTACACTGGCATCTACTTGCGATTCTTTGAGATCCCCTCGGCGCACGGCCTCTACCACTGAGGCGGCGGCTCCGTGATGGGGACCGGGCATTTCTAGATCAAGGCCAGCGCGGAGCCCGGCGACACGCGAATCGACTGCACCCCAGTCAGAGATGATGGCACCTTCATAGCCCCACCGGTCACGAAGGACGCCGCTTAGTAGCCACAGATTCTCTGAACAAAACGTTCCATTGAGTCGATTGTATGCGCTCATCATCGTCCAGGGTGCAGAAGATTTTACCGCCGATTCAAAACTGGCGAGGTAGATTTCATGCAGCGTGCGTTCGTCGACCACGGTGTCAGTGGTCATCCGCCGATGCTCTTGGTTATTGGCGGCAAAATGTTTGAGAGAGGTCCCGACGCCTTGACTTTGCACGCCGCGGATATACCTAGAGGCCATTTCTGAAGAGAGATAAGGGTCTTCGGAAAAATATTCAAAGTTTCTACCGCCGAGAGGAGATCGCTTGATGTTGACCGCTGGACCGAGAAGGACGTCGATCGATTCGGCTTGGCATTCTTCTCCCAGGGCGATCCCCACGCTTTCAATTAGGTCTCTATTCCAGGTTGAGGCCAGCCCAGCGGCGGAAGGAAAGCAGGTGGCAGGCAAGCTTTGGCTAAGGCCGGGGCCGCCGTCGACCGACTTTCTTAAGCCGTGCGGACCGTCTGACAAGGTCAGCGAAGGAATCTTGAATCGAGGGATTGCCGTAGTATGCCAAAAATCTGCACCAACGCATAGGCTGGCTTTTTCTTCCAAGGTCAAACGCCTGACGAGGTCTGCAATCGTGTCAGTCATGAGGGATTCGCCTCCGGGTAGGTTTTTTCTATCGGCCGGGAGAGGGGGTTGAATCTTCCGGGGTTCTCGTATCGTGGTATGCGGCGTCTACACGTCTTATGGTTTTCTTATCCTGAAATGGGTTTCGACAACATCTCATCGGATTCCTGCCTGCTCGCAGGCCAGGAAATGAGTCTCAGAGCCTCTCCGCGCTTAAGGTTTTGGCGATATGCCGGGGCGTAATCCCAGCATAGACCGAGCCTCGGATCATGGTTCTTTCATCCATCGAAGGATATGGTCGACAGCTTGGCTCAAATCCCTCGCCTCTCCATCGGGATTCCACCGTAAATCAGAGGGCCAGGGCTGATCGCTGCGGTTGAGCCAGATCGTGCGAATACCTACGGCGCTGGCCCCTTTGATGTCGACAATTGGATGGTCCCCGATCATGACGGCTTGGCTCGCCGTGACCTTGGCCTGGTGCAGCGCGGCCTGAAAGAAGCGACGGTCCGGCTTGCTTACTCCGAGAGCTTCCGAAATGCAGAGGAGTGCAATGTATTGGGTTAAACCATGCGTAGCGATGCGTGCGCTTTGGCGATCCGTCGGACCATTAGTCAAAATAGCGAGGGTGAGTTGCGGTTTGGCCACGATTAAGGTCTGAATTGAAGACATCACCTCAGGGTAGAGCGCAAGGGACGCCCCAAAGCATGTTTGATAACGCTGAGTCAAATCTAGGAGGCCGGGCTCGGCCACGGAAAGATTCAGGTCGGTCAGAGTGTCTCGCAGCCAATATAGATACAGATCGCGTTCTTCTAGTTCTCCCGCCAAAAATCGGTGCCAAAGCCCAGGCCATCGAAGGTTCATGGTATTTTTGATTTCGGCCGGCGGAACTCCAGCACCCGCAAAGGCTGGAACCAGCACCGTTTTGAGCGCGACGTCGTAGGCGTTATCGAGATCTTGCAGGGTGTGATCAAAATCAAAAAACACGGCGTTTATCATGCAGGATGCATTCTCACTGGGGCCCGCCGATCAGCCCAATTTCTAATCTGGTTCAAGATACCGTCTCCTTATAGCCCTCTGAAATCGGACGCGTTCCGTAAGATGGCAGCGCGGCTTTAAAGATATTCGTCAGCGAGGAGAAATATCCTGCCCGTTCGGGTCCGCCTAAATGACAACGTGGCGGTGTGCATGAAACCGCGACGAGCGAATTGAAATAGAATTAGGCTATAATAAGTTGCTGAAAAAGTCACTGATCGACATTTGACGACATCAATCAAACAATCGTAGAGGAAGACGGACGGTCGTTTAAAATTCTTGCTAGAGAGGATTTAGGTGAATGCCGAGTCGTTTGGACCTAGCGTTGCTTGGGCGTGAGATTCGTAACCAAGTCGATCGGGCGGAGATCGATCTTGGACTAGACTACCAGGCCAACCAGGTTGTCAAAAATATAAGCCAATCTGGCCGACAAGTTCATGGATTTGTGTACCTTGATTCCTGGTACGAGGTCAAGTTGGACCTCGATGATTTCTCAAATAGTCGTTGCACGTGTCCCAAACACAGTTTGTGTGCGCACACAGTGGCGTTGTTTGCGGAATTAAATAAGCCTTGGGGGCAGACCGCGAGATTGTTGGCACCCAAGCCGACTGCCCCATCGCACGAGGCGGTGGAACGTTCAAGTGCCAATCAGACTAGGCCATCTAGGACGCTTGACGGCGGCGCTCTAGCGGAACTTGCCCTCTTTGTACGGCAAGAGGCAAGTTACGAAGCACTTGCGCGCGGCCTTTCACTGGAAGTGGGTGGCTATGTTGGGGAATTGGACCTGACGGAGGGCTACTTGACCGCGTTAGTTGTCGATGAGGGTAAAATGTTCCAGGCTTTTTTGCCGCGGACGTCGGGAAATGCGCGTTGTAGCTGCGGTGCGCTCCAAGGGTGTGCGCACGTGGTTGCCGTGTTTGCGGCGGCATATCGCTTGGTCGGAGATCCCAAGGTGGTGCTCGAAGGGCTCGACGAGAAGGCCGATCTTAGTGGGGATCCGGAACCGGATCTGGCGCCCGCGCCAGGCGTTTCGCCGGGGCCAGAGGCCCACGGTAGGGTCGAAGATTGGTGGGCATTTTTGGAACAGACTTGGCAGGAACTGGTTGGCCGGTCTTTGAGTGTCGAGGCGGGCTGGTTTTTTGACTCGACGATGGTTCAACATAGCAGCCCCTTTACGAATCGAGATGACGGCCTTCAGTTTGACCTGACCGTACACCTATTCGTCATGACTAAGGCCCTGGTTTCGGCCGCCCATAGCGAGTCCAAGGGCCGGTCACCATTCATGAATCCCTGGAGAGCGTTGATCAACGACATTTTGAATGTAATTCGCGAATTGTGTGAAGAGGAGACTACCTGGAATCGGCCCTTGCTGGAGCAGAGAGCGTTGAGTTTAGAGGATCGGATCCGCTCGATGATCATCGGGTCGAGTAGTTCTATGGATGGCCCTCTGTGGGCGTTTCACATGTTGTGGAACGCCTATTTCCCCATCCAACACGCTGCCCGCGAACGTTCTCGCTTGCTGCAGGCGCCATGGTCCGAGAATGTGTTGATATCGTTGGCTTTGATGCACATTCTCGCTCTAATGGGGGACGATGAGGGTGCAGAGAAAATCTTAGGCCCAAATTTTGATTCAGGGGCGGCGGACCATATTCTGGAACTGGCCGAGGGCCTGATGCGGTTAGGCGAAATAGTCCGCGCGGCCAAGTGGCTGCACAGAGCGGCCGAGGAAATTTCGGTCTTCACCGTAGCCTACGCGTCACTGATCAAGATATGGGAATCGCTGAGCGCCGCCGACGCGACCGAAATGGAGATGCTGGAGACCAGACTCAGGCAAGACCTGCCGAGATCCATCTCCGAGTTTGTCGCGCATTTCATACGGGTGGGGAAACCGAACGAGGCCTTTGGAGCGCTTATGGCTACAGGGCAGACACCCAACCGGGTTCCGGAACCGACCTTAGATCGTTTATGGGAAGATGATGCCGAACGGTCGTTGGCCTGGTATCACCAGGCCTGCGATGAACTCGTGCGCCTGAAGCGGCGCGACGCCTACGCCGAGGCCGGAACCTTATTGGTTACGTTGCGTCAAAAATACCGAAAAATGGGCCGAGGCAAGGAGTGGGACCTATTTTTGAAGTTGTTTTTCAAGCGCTATGGACGATTAAAGGCGCTGCACGAGGAACTTAAACGCAAGCGGATTATTTTGCCCCAATCGAAGGCAGGACCGTAGCTTGCCAGCGGTTTTTCATTGCTACCGGTACGGCAGGCGGCCTCTTTAAGCGCTATGGCGAGCGCTATCGAAGTCGGAATACGAGGATAAGGGGGGTGGATCCATGGTTGTGTATGGGCAATACTTCACGAGGCTGAATTTCAGCCTTAAGATTCAGTGGCTAGGGTCCTCGGGAATCTTTGTCAGTGCGACCAGTGGTGAAAGTTCAGCCACCCAGACGGTCGCTGGGCGGGTGCTCACGCTCGCGCTCTACGCGTGGGATCGACGCACGTTTTACGGGACCATAACACCTAGCGGATTGACGGAACTCGAGGGAGGGATCACTCTTAGTGTGCGCGAAGCCATCCGACTCATGGAATCCTTGCCCATTAACCCGGCGATAACCTGGAAATTTCAGCCGACGGAGGACCATCTGCAGACGATTGCGACCAAACTGGCGGCGGATCTGAGTCACGGCCGATTCGTTCCCGACGTTAGGGCACTGAGGCGCGGGCAACTCAGATATCGATCGCTCGACGAGGACGACATCCGTTGGCCACGGCTGACGGCAACCTTACTAACTCAAGCTCTAAAAGAGCATGCCTCAGATTCACCCCAGTTGTGGGCCGAGTTTCTGCGCCAGGAAGACTTGGTTCGGACCTTGGCTCAAGCCGATGATGCCGATATCTGGTCCGAAGCGCAGTGGTTTACGCGCCTAGGCTTAAGTGAAGATCGCCGACCGTATCGCTGGGCGCTTCGCTTGGCGGAACCCGCGGGAGCCGACGAATGGCCATTAGAATTCTTGCTGGTGGATTGGACCGATCACCAGATCGTAGCGACGTTGCCCCTAGGTTCAACCAAATGGCAGTGGGAGCATGACGTCTCTTGGGATCGGGAACTGGCGCTTAGGGCGTGGGACGAACAAGAACGTCGCCGCTTGCACCATTGGCTGCCCTACTTAGAAGAGCCGCAAAAGACTGGCCTGACTCGTGATCAGGCCTGGGAATTTCTTGATCAAGTGAGTCCACGCTTAATCGAGGCCGGCTATCGTCTCTATTTGCCAGCGTGGTGGGAGCAGTTAGGCAAACGGGGCGCTCGGCTGATGGCTCGGGTAAAGAGTCCCCCATCGCAGAGCGTGGTAGGCTTAGATGCCATGATCCAATTTGATTGGCGGTTGGCGCTCGGAGACTCGGACTTGAGTCTAGAGGAATTTGAGCGCTTAGCTGCGGTCGAGCGCGGTTTGATTTATTTGCATGACCGTTGGATGCTATGGGACCCGGCGTGGCTGGAGCGGGCGCGCGTCGTGATTGGGCAAGTGGCCAAGAAAAAGGGAATCAGTTTTCAAGACGTCCTCGAACACGGACTCTTGATGGTCGATGAGGACGACGATTTGACCGCCATAGACTCGGGGTCTAGTCCAAGCGGGTCGTTTGACATTGTGATGGACGAGCAGTTGGAGACGTGGGTGCGCCAGTTGGAAGGGGCCCAATCGATTGCGCCTGAGCCTCTGCCAAACACGTTTGAGGGCATTCTGCGCCCCTATCAGCAGCACGGATTGTCCTGGCTTCGCTTCATTCGCCGCTTTGGACTCGGAGGAATTTTGGCCGACGACATGGGATTGGGAAAGACCATTCAGTACATCGCCTATCTCGCTGCATGCCGCCAAGAGAATCCCGAGGCGCCGCCAGCGCTACTGGTCGTGCCCACGTCGGTATTGGGCAACTGGGACCAAGAACTTAAGCGCTTTGCTCCGCGTCTTCAAGTCTATATCCATTACGGCGCAGACCGGGTGCGGGACGGCGGATTCTTCGATCGGATACGCAACGTGGATGTGGTGGTGACGTCGTATGCGGTAGCGTTGATGGACGGCGAGTTGTTGGCCTCGCCATCGTGGGATTCTCTGTGTCTCGATGAGGCCCAACAAATCAAGAATGCCTATTCCAAGCGGGCGACCAGGTTGCGGGCGATTAGGGCTCAGCATCGTCTCGCTCTGACCGGAACACCGATTGAAAATCGACTGGCGGATTTGTGGTCGATCATGGGATTTGTCAATCCGGGCTACTTAGGATCGCTGACGACGTTTAATCGACGATTTGCCAATCCGATTGAACGACAAAACGACCCGGACGCTAAGGAAAGGCTGCAGCGTCTGATTGCGCCCTTTGTCCTTCGTCGGGTCAAGAACGATCCCAAGATCGCTTTGGATTTGCCCGAAAAGTCGGAACGAAAAGTCTTTATTGCACTGACCCGCGAGCAGGCAGCCATCTACGAGGCCTTGGTACAACGCATGTTGGAAATGATTGACCAGGTTCCGCCAATACAACGTCGGGGCATCATTTTGGCCACCCTAACCCGCCTGAAGCAAGTTTGTGACCATCCCGGCTTGGTCCAGGCTGAAGAGACGTCGGCCACCTTGGGTGAGGGGCGATCGACGAAACTGATCCGGCTCAACGAAATGGTCACGGAACTGCGCCAAGAAGGTGACCAATGCCTGATCTTTACCCAGTTCGTCAAGGCCGGCGAGTTAATCCAGGAACATTTGCAAGCCAGTCTCGGTGAACGGGTGGCATTTTTGCACGGTGGCCTTTCCGCTAGCGCTCGAGATCGGCTGATTCAGGATTTTCAAACGCCGGACAGCGCACTCGGGGTGTTTGTCTTGTCGCTACGAGCCGGCGGCGTAGGTCTCAACTTGACTGAGGCTCAGCATGTTTTTCACTTTGATCGCTGGTGGAATCCGGCCGTAGAAAGCCAGGCCACTGACCGAGCCCATCGTATCGGTCAAACCCGTCATGTGCAAGTGCACAAGTTCATCACCTTAGGTACGGTGGAAGAACGCATTGATCTGATGTTGGAACGAAAGGGCGCCTTGTCGCGTGATATTATCGACACTGGTGAAGAATGGATCACCGAGTTGTCGACCCCGGAATTGAAGAGCCTATTCATGCTCAGGCGCTCATGGCTTGACGAGTAAGCCTTGTGTCGAAAATCCAAGGAGGTGCCAGTGTTGGCCAAAACGAAATTAAAGTCTGCTGCGTCTCAAGCGCAAGTGCTGGTAGAGGTGGAAGCCGTCCAACGGTATGCCATTACCGATCCCCGCTGGCAGGCGTTTTATGAAAGCCTCGTTACGCTTCATCGAGCCTGGGTGGATCCGGCTAATCGGCCGGGCTAGAACTTACGGTGGGCCATAGCCATGCAGTGACCCTAAAGTGCGTATGAATCAAAATTGATGATGTCAGAACCCGCAAAAGGGCGGCCACGCGTGGGCAGATAAGGATTTCTTGCATTAAGCGGTTCTACGCGATACGAACAGGCTGGTGCAAAGCGGTAGTCGTCTCAATATCGTGGAGCATAATGGTTGTCGAATACGATGGCGTTTCCCCAAAAACGAAAACTATGAGCCGCGCTCAGTATGCCGAAAGAAGAAATGCGGAAGAAGAAATGCGGAAGAAGCCTTGGGCGAATGGTACTTCCTGCGTTGGAGGGGAATTCATGATGGCCAAGAGAAGTACCTCTGAGAAATTGAAAATTTCTTCGGCACGACCCCGCGAGTGATCGTGTCACCTTGCCCTAGCATTAATGCCAGGGCAAGGTGACAACATACTGAATAGGTATATTGACCAGAGTTTGCTCCAGTAATGGACCATGAAGGCGAGACTCAATGGGGTGCCTCGGGCCTGGGCTCAT
>JAMCVM010000050.1:13371-15593 GCA_023475835.1 Bacillota bacterium
GACACAGTGTATATGTGCGGTCAGTAAACTAAAATTTCCTGTTCACGGGGAGAGAGCATCGGCTTCAGGTCGGGGACTACCTCTAGTGGAAGTGCCGGTGCAGGTGCTGCCGACGTCCAGTTGAAACGGTCGCAAAATGCTAACATTCCAAGCGGAAAGGCAACCAGAACCGCTAACACCCCAATCCCAAATAAAAATACCGGACTACGTAGGTTCAAGACCGTCCCTTTTGCCCACAATAAGCGGGCAAAATAGCTTCACCTCGAGCGAGCGTCCATCGAGTTAGGTGGGGGGAAAATTCATATCGTCGGGCCACCACTCTGGCGCCGGAACGGAGCGGATGGTATTGCCCGATCCGAGTGGGGGTGTGGTTCGCGGTGATCCCAGTAAGATAAGGGTCCAAAACGATTCGACGGCTGGAGCCAGCACGCCGTTCGCTTGTGGACTCGTAATCCATGCTCGGATACGCTCCCATCCGTAGGTCTCAAAACACCATTCGATGTCGTTCCAACGTCCGAGCTGCAAGATGGTCCCGATGATGAGAGACGCGTTGCGCTCGACGTCTAGATGTTGGGGGTCATATCGGTGGAACAGTGGATGAAGCGCTTCGGGGAGCTTCATAGTCGTGGGCCCCGCGGGGGTTTCGGTGCAGGAGGTGTAGGGGAGGGTTTGGATGCTAGTACTTTGCTTACGTAGGTACGAACCAGGTGGTGTAGGTCACGTGTAATTTCTTCTTTGGTTAGTGGCGTGGTGATCGTCTGAAGTGCCTCCTCGAAGTCCTCGACGTCTTGGGTATAGGTGAGTTGTTGTAGGAACAGGCGCGGTGAAAATTGCTCGCCGTAGATGCGCTTTGCGGTGTTCATTACGGTGTCGAGGTCGAGGACCCCAGTCGTAAGAGCGTTGTGCACGTCGATATAGTCGCGGCCTTTGGCCCTTCTTCCGATGGTGTATGCTTTTTGTACCACGATGTCGCAAGGGTCGGCGATCGCAAGATTACGCCAATAGAAAAATGGATAGTGATGCAAAAAAGGATACGCCAAAAAGGTGACGAATGTTCCGTCCAATATGAGGTGGATTTGTTCGGGAGCGCGCTGGAGGATTTCCACCTGTGAGAAATGAGAACGAAGTTCGGACAGCGCAGGAATGGCCGGCAAGGTGGATCGCGCCTGTTGGGTGAAAAAGTCAAGATCTTTAGACTTTCGGTGCCCGCGTTGCAATGCATAGGCGGTTCCACCGGATAAGTAATAGCGTTGGAGTTCCGGCCGGGTGCTGAGATATTGTGCGACGTCGGCAACTCCAGCGGGTAGAATGCTTTCGTTCATACGGACTTCCTCCAATTCTAGTATATCCGATAATGCGCGGTCGGGCACTACGAATCGGTTCATTAATTCCATTTCCCTTTCGGATAAACGCAACATATACGTATTTTTAGCAAATCTTGCCCTGGATGTTGTGTAGGAGACGGCAAGACTCCAATCAATGGACAGGATTCTGGGGGGCTGATATGGTTCGGCTGCCTTAGCGGGGTGCGTCTGCAACTAGTAAATCGTCCATCTCCCCGGATGGCCGGCGTCAAATGCGTAAGCGCCGCCGCTACGCGAGGAGCAGTGAGTCACAGTGAGGGCACAGAGCGGCCACGGTTCCAGACTCCGAACAAAAAATATGGGGACCGTCCGTAGCGTCTCGCGCATAAAGTATTATCATAATTATGTGGTTTTTTGAGGAGAGCGGGGCCCGATAACCCTTGAGCGCTCTCCTCGGTTTTCCCTCTTTATAGCCTACATTTGGCACCATTTTTTCCAAATGGCGTAAAGGTGCGGGTTTCGGGGCAGGGCGGCGAATTTGTAGTCACTAACATGGGTCCAAAAAACCCAATCCCTTACAGGGATTGGGTCGATTTTATGTAGCTACTAATAGATGGATAGCGCTACTCAGAGGTCGTGGCCACGTCAGTGGCAAGACTAATTTGCTTTTAGAGTAGCGTTCTGCACGTCATTCTGTCAATGGCGTTTGCCTGCACGACGTAAAAAAAGCTGGATCTTTGCGAAAATCTGCGGTATCCTGTGGCTACCATGTGACGCGGGCACTCCGACACCATCCGAGACTGGGGAGGGCACCATGTTTTTGACCAAAACCTCGACGACCATTCGGGGCAAGACGTACACCCATTATAAAGTGGTGGAGTCGGTGCGGGAGGCCGGCCGGGTGAAGCATCGCGTCTT
>JAMCVM010000189.1 GCA_023475835.1 Bacillota bacterium
GAATCGAATACAATCCGACATTGTAGAGATTTTTCGCATACCGACACATTTCGCGCAAGGCTTCGTATTCGGTTTTCGTTAAGCCTTTTATCTGATTGCTTTGTGTTCGGTACATCAGAAACTCCTTCTTTCTACGGATACATGAGATAGCAACGCTTTGACTGGGATCAACCCAAAATTTCGCCTGACGGCGAGCGCCTTATATCCCCATAGCTAAAGCTAGGGGTTTTACGGCGCATTTGATAAGGGTCAGAGAGGCTGGTTGCTTTCCAACGGCGTTCTCTCCACCAAGATCAGCACATCGCCCGTCATCATGCGGTCATCTGCCTGAGGAGCCAGGTAAGGAACCCCGCCGCGCCAGTATCCCAGCAACGTATATCGCTCGCCAAAGATGTCTCGCACTTGGCTCACCGGATTTCCTGCCATCGGATGCTCGGCGTCCACAGCAATTTCGTGGATGCGCACCCCTTCTTCATTAGTTAGGACGGCCATCAATTCGTGCGCATAAGGCTTCACTAGCCAACGGGCCATGCGGCGGCCACTGCTAGTATCGGGCAAGATTACATCGTCTGCGCCTAATTGTTTGAGTCGACGCGCGGTTTCTGGCGTTCTAGCCCGAGCCGCCACGCGCAAATTGGCGTTAATATCGCGCACCGATAGATAGGCGAAAAGCGTCTGCGAATCATCCGGTACGGCCAGCACCACCCCTAGGGCGCGCTCCAATCGCAATAGGCTCAAGTGCTCAACTTCATATGACGCGACGGCCACAGTCAACCAATCATCGCTTTTTACGGCAGACAGGCGCCCGTGATCCGTATCCGCAATGACAATGCGTGTTACACCAGAAGATTTCAGTTCACGGGCCACATTGACTCCCACCCGACCCGCGCCTAGAATAACATAATGGTTTTGCAATTGGCTCAATTCATCCATCAAACGCCTCTCTTTCCGCCTGCTGTCTAGATCCACGAAGCTCGCCACCACCACCGACACCCAATAGAGCCACAACGCCGTACCCACGACCAGAAGACCGCTGATGTATGCCACTTGTTCCGGGCTCAAAGGCTGCACTGCGTTGGTGCCAACCGTAGTGATAAGTGCCAGGGTTGAATAAAAAGCAATCAGAAAATTGACCTTCAAAATCCAGTGAGTACCTATGGTGCCCAGCCCCAAGACCACTATAATGGCCACGGCACCCCATCGGACCCGCATCGGCATACCTCCACGAACTGACCTGCTTCATGGTCCCCATAATCGATTATACCGAGTAAAACCAGTATGCAGGGGGGGTTCAGTACATGCATCCTAAGATGAATGTTTCAGTAAACCCATAATCAAGCGATATCACCCACATTTCAGGCCTAACACAAGATCTGACCAGTTTCAGGCTTCCGGAGCGCGTCTAGCCACCAGTGAGTGTCCAATCATTCGTCGAAACATCTGACGAATGTTTTTCGAATGTTTTTCGAATGTTTTTCGAATGTTTTTCGAATGTTTTTCGAATGTTTTTCGAATGTTTTTCGAATGTTTTTCGAATGTTTTTCGAATGTTTTTCGAATGTTTTTAAAGATGAAATCGACAAATCGGACCCATCCCTGCAATCCGTTCAAGCCTGGGAGTTCCCTTAACCTTTACCCCGCCGAACTGCAATAACACCGTCTGGCCGTGGTCCCAGTTCGGTGGACAGCACCTCTACGAACACGATCAGGTCTCATGACCCACACAAAGGGGCTCTCTAAGGCCAAGCTCAGGGTGCCAGGTTCAGGCCCGTTGCACCCGAGAATGACTCGGCGGGCATTGATCTATGCTCTGTTAGCAGATCGCAGCACCCGACCTCCTCTGTCTGGCATCGGTTGGTTTACATTGAATTTGGGGGTTTCTTTGGCAATCATTGGCTACCTCATCGAGCATGGTAGCGTATGATGAAGACAGGAGATGGAAGACAAGCGTCCATTCCCGAACCGAACAGAGGGAAAAGCGAAGGGACGGTTGCAGGATCAACAAGGAGGCATTGGCTAGTGATCGAGGGTAAGAATTTTATTAACGGACAATGGAGGACAGGAGATAACGCCACCCCTGTGATGAGTCCTGCGCAACCAAGCGAGCGGGTAGGCTCAATCCTTTTATCGACTCAGGACGATGTGAACGCTGCCGTCGATGCAGCTGAAGCTGCTAGTATAGCCTGGAAGAAATTCGGTATGGTCGCCCGAGGGAATCATTTGTTTCAAGCGGCAGAGGCATTGGAACCCATTGTAGACGAACTTGCGGCCTTGGCTGCCCGGGAGATGGGTAAACCCGTCGCGGAAGCTAGGGGTGAAGCCTTACGTGCCGTCGCCATCTTGCGGTATTATGCGGGCGAAGGACTACGGAGCGTAGGAGATGTCATCCCCTCGTCCAATGCCCAATCGCTGCAGTATACTACTCGAACGCCACTAGGGGTTGTCGCCGTGGTTACCCCGTGGAACTTCCCCTTGGCCATTCCCATGTGGAAGGTCGCACCTGCCCTGGTATACGGCAACACGGTGGTTTTAAAGCCAGCAGAGTGGTCGTCGCTTACGGCGATCCGGATGATGGAACGCATCGGCGCACTATTCCCCCAGGGCGTGCTCAACCTGATTACTGGTCTAGGGTCAATCACAGGCGAAGCGCTTATTCGGCATCCCAAGATTCGTGGGATTAGCTTCACCGGCTCGACCACCGTCGGAGCCCATATTGCTGAAGTGGCCACGGCGAACGGAGTCAAATACCAAGCCGAAATGGGAGGCAAGAATGCTGTCGTGGTGACTGCGGACGCCAACCTCGAGCTGGCTGTGGACTCGACCGTCTCTGGCGCGATGCGCTCCGCAGGCCAAAAATGTACCGCGACGTCTCGAGTCATTGTGCTGTCCGAGATTCACGACCTTTTCCTGGATCGGTTACGAGAACGCCTAACCAAGATTAAGCAGGGTAATCCTTTAGACACCGATACCTATCTGGGCCCGGTGGTATCGGCTTCCCAATATCAAAAGGTCAGCGATTATATTGCGCTCGGAGACCAGGAAGGCCACCTCGTTGTGGGAGGAGTTCACCAAACCCGCGAGGCCACCGACGGCTATTACATCGCCCCGACCGTGTTTGATCAGGTGCAACCGAGTGCGCGCATTGCCCAGGAGGAAATATTTGGACCCGTGGTGTCGGTCATTACCGCTAACTCCCTTGAGGAGGCAATTTCCGTAACCAATGGCATTCGCTATGGACTTAGCGCCTCGATATTCACCCAAAGTCTCCACACTGCGCTGCAATTTGTCGAAGAGGTCGAAGTAGGCTTAGTGCGAGTCAATGAAGAAACCGCCGGGGTTGAACTACAGGCCCCATTCGGCGGCGTGAAGGCGTCGAGTTCCCACTCGCGAGAGCAAGGTCGATCGGCCTTAGAGTTTTATACGGATATAAAAACCGTTTCGATTCGTCCGTAGGGCTAGAGCATTTTTGAGTAAAAAAGCCATGCGTCGCTGGTTGCGCGAGCTTCTCTACGAGAACGCTAGTCCACTAGTCAACCAGGAACATTCTCTGAGGGCATCAGGGGGCCATGATGGTGCACGAATACGGTCGGCACCATCATCCGGATACTTCGTCTAATTCACCTGACCCTTGACCTGGGGCGAGTACTGATCTGAGCCCGTGTAGGCTACGCGGGCTCAGATCAGATTGCAGAATCTGGTGCTGACCCAAGAATTTGCGCCCCCGATAGCGCCGGCTATCGTAATCGGCCCAAGGCAAAAAGAACGTATCAAGAGCTCACGCCCGGTAACCATGACAGCTTCGAGCAATAGGACGGCTCCGGGCCATCCCAACCACCTTCTTCACCGCACTCCAACGCATCCGCTCATGTTACCTGCGCTCTTCGACTTTTCCTCCATTGGCGACGAGCACGGTCGGAGAAAATTCATAGAAAATCCCAGCATCGATGACCCCAGCGGTGAGCTTCAGCGTGCGGTAAACGGCCTCAGGATCGGTGATGGGCCCCCACTTAACGTCAAGAATATAGTTTCCATTATCCGTAACAAACGCCTTGCCTTGAGATTTTCGCAATTCCGGGTCAACCCCTAAATCCGCGATGCGTGAAGCCGTCGTCTTCCACGCAAAAGGCACGACCTCGATCGGTAAGGGAAATTGTCCCAAGTCCTCAACCAGTTTCGAATGATCGACTATGACCAGAAACTGGTCCGCGGCCCGAGCGACCAGGCGCTCTCGAACCAGCGCTCCACCGCCCCCTTTGATCAACTGCCCTTGAGGGTTAACCTCATCCGCCCCGTCCACATCCAGATCTAAGTGATCCAAGCGATCAATCGATCCCATGGGGATGCCCAACTTTCGACATAAGCGAACGGTTGCCTCCGAAGTTGCCACGCCCTCCATCGTCATTCCTTCCTGACTCACGCGTTGTGCCAGAGCCTGAATGAACCAATACGCGGTGCTGCCAGTGCCAATCCCAATGCGCATACCGGATTGCACGTAGTCCGCGGCTTTACTGCCTACCAAGCGCTTTTCGGCGTCTTCCGAACCCATATTACTCACGATTTCCTCCCCCCACCTGCTCCATTCCACCCCTTTCATGGTACCACCTACCCGCATCGATGGAGGAAAGCTGGCTAGACATCGAGGACGGACCCTCGGTGGATACGAGGACTCCTTCCGACAGTCCCGCCCGATCCTAATCACAAACCTTAACCGTTCGAATGAAGAGCAAAAACGCTAACGTGAGCACCAGACCACGCGCTGCTCCACCAATGGTGGTATCATCAGAGCAGTGTCGCTCAGATGGACCATAGAAAGGAACTCCAACCATGTCTCGTCCGTTGTTGCCCCTGCAGGAAAAACCCCTGACTCCCCGTGAAGCTGCCGACTGCCTGCGCGGCTTAGCCGAAATGGTTGAGACGTACCCAGCCTCTTCGCTCTTGCTCAGCCTCGACATTACCGTCGCACAATCTGACACGCCTGTCCGCAAGCGCAAACCCGCGAAGTCCTCTTCGACCTCTTCCTAACGGCCAAGCGGATGGTCCCAAGCCAGGATGCGGCTGACTGACACCGCCCCTGAGCTTGGGACCATCCGCCTGATCCAGCGGCCACCGAACGGACGCCCCCATAACAAGAGCCTCTCCATCCTGGCTCGCCGCGATATCCCGTCGCCTGCGAGCCTCTGGGGCTCCATCCATGACGACGCCATCCAAGTGACTGGCGATCGGCCCGTCCCTTTAAGACTCCTCGGCTCGTAAACTGAACTGACGCACACTCCGCGGTGAAAGGCGATTCCGATCCAAGCCGCGCAAGCGTACCGACCAAGTCACTGGACCCGAATGCAGTTGGTGTTCGGCCAAGGCATCCGGCCCACAGCTTGCACTGCCTAGCCCTTGCTGGCGCCAATCCAAATGCAGAGTGATGTGGTCCTCTGGCACCAGATCCTGCCGATGGTTCGCCGCTTCCAACGCTTGTCGACTAAAGCGCTGCGCGCTGAACGCCAGCGGATCTTCGGCCACGGCCATCAGTCCCACCCCGCGGCCGTTGGTCATCGCCATCCAGGTAGTCTGAAAATGACTGCCATTTTCTTGAGGAAAGATATACGGCGTGGTTAAGGCGTCAACCGATGCTTGGTACACTCCCAAACGTTGTCCCTGAAAGCTGTCGACATAACTTTCGCCCGGACCTCGACCTTGCCAGGAGACTTCTCCTAAGGCCAAGGGCAACCGCAGCACCACGCCAAATCGCGGCCAGAGGGTCGGCCCCACGCCTTCAGGTTCTGCCGTCACGGTCAAGCGCACCGCTCCGGAACCTTCCACCCGCCAGCGATACGTCAAGCGAATGCCCCACCCTAAGGACGGGGGAGCCAAGCGGCCTTGCGCCACAAACTCTCCGACCTCGGGCCCCAAGGCCTGCCAATGCGTGTGGTCGATCCGCTCGGTCAAATGGTCCAAGCGAAACTTTCGCCATTCGGGCACTAAGCGCACATCGTTATCGGTTGGCGCCCGCCACAAGTCTACGGACGGCCCTTGCACAATCAAGTCATACCCCTGAAAGGTCCACGCGGTCAATCGCCCTGATTGGCGATGAAATACCAGACTGTCTTCTCGGCCAAACAGCCGGATCGTCTGGGCGCTCTCCTCCACTCGCAAAGACGCCCGCGGCTCCGCCCGCACGGGTGCCGACCTAAGCGGCGCTAGAAGCTCCTGCTCAGCGAAGGCGACTTCATGCCCAGCATCGGCCCACGGCATAGGCGTCCTGAGACGCACCGACACTTGCAGCAACAGGTCCTCGCTCCCAACATGCTGACAGGCAATGACAAACGACCCCTTTTCACCGGGAGCGAGGCTTGGGAGATCCGTCGTGCCCGCATCCACCACCCGGTCGCCCGCCATCAGCCGCCAGATAAGCGTCAAATGGTCGAGGCTTAGAAAATCGTAGCGGTTATGGACAGTGAATCGGTTTCCGGCCTCGCCGTCCGGTTCGAGGCGCACCGGTTCGATCGCCTTCTTCAAAGCGGCCAGGCCAGGGGAGGGCGTCCGATCTGGAAATAGCAGGCCATCGATGACGAAATGTCCATCATGAGGATACTCTCCAAAGTCTCCACCATAGGCGTATCCAGAACGACCATCGGCTGTAACCTGCAAAATTCCATGATCGATCCATTCCCACACAAAGCCTCCCTGCAGCCGTGGGTAGCGATAGAAGACCGCCCAGTATTCTTCCAGACTACCCGGACCGTTGCCCATGGCATGGGCGTACTCACAGAGGATGTGAGGCTTTAACGACGGGGTCAGGCGGCCCAACGCTTCGAGTTCCGGGACCGCAGTATACATGGTGCTAAACAGGTCGGCACTCTCGGCCGCCCGATCCCCTTCATAATGGACGATCCGAGTGGGATCGCGGTGCTTTGCCCACTCGGCCATCGCCTGGTGGTTGCGGCCATAGCCGGATTCGTTACCCAAAGACCAGATAATCACCGAGGGATGATTCTTGTCCCGCTCCACCATCCGTTCGATGCGGTCCAAATAGGCAGGTTGCCACGCTGGATCATCCGACAACTGATTGTACCGGTCTGCGACTTGCATCCCGTGACATTCGAGGTCGGCCTCGTCGATCACCCAGATCCCATAGCGATCGCAGAGGTCCAAAAACTTGGGATCCGGGGGATAGTGCGAGGTGCGCACGGCATTGATATTGAACTGCTTCATGAGGAGGACATCGTGCTCCATCACACTCAAGGGCAGCGCCCGGCCCCACTCGGGATGAAACTCATGACGGTTGACGCCCTTCAGCATGATGGGCACGCCATTGACGGCTAACAGGCCATCGCGAATGGCTACATCCCGAAATCCCAGGGCTTGATGAATGACCTCTTGCACGTGACCATCCAACGACCGCAAGGTAGCCGTCAGATGATAGCGTGTGGGGACCTCGGCGGACCACGGCGCTACGGCCTCTAACGTCGTCTGTTGCACCATCGGACCGTCGCTGGCGGTCCCGTCGATGGCCTGTCGCCCTTCCCATAACCGTTCCTGACCCCGAGGGTCCCATAGGTGTAGGATTAATTCGCCGCCCTTGAGTTCCCGGGTCCGATCCAGATGAGAAATGACCTCGAGTACGCCCCGGCCATCGGCGAACCGGAATCCGGCTCGCACTTCCAAGTCGCGGAGATATTGCTGGGGTCGGGCTAGCAATGACACATCGCGAAAGATCCCCGAAAGCCACCACATATCCTGGTCCTCGAGATAACTGGCCCAAGACCATTGAAACACCTGAACGCTCAGGCTGTTTTCTCCCGGATGGAGCCACGATGTCACCTCGAATTCGGACGGCAAGCGACTGCCCTGGCTTTTGCCCACTGGGTGATCGTTCACCGCCACTGCAAATGCACTATCTACCCCTTCAAAGCGCAAGAAAACGCGATACCCGTCCCACTCTTCAGGCAGCCAAAATTGCCGCTGGTAGCACCCTTGGGGATTGACGGCTGGGATGTTGGGCGGATCGACAGGAAATGGATACTGTACATTCGTGTAGTGAGGGTGCCCATATCCCTGCAACTGCCAATGCCCGGGGACTTCAATCGTGTCCCAATCGCGTTCTTCCTCATTATCCCCAGGATTGGGTCCGCTCTCGGCGAGGTAGCGAAATTGCCAGCGTCCATTGAGAGAGAGCACCCGATCCGAGAGGGCGGGTTCGGCCTGCAACGCACTTTTTTCGTCCGCAAAGGGAATAAACGCGGCCCGACTGGGCTCGCGACCCACCCCCAACACCTCGATTTGCCTCAACCATTGAGTCTCCTCTTGCATCCCGATTCATCCTTTCGACCATCCCTAGACTTTGGGTTAAACGTCGTTTGACAATTGACCAAACCGCTCCTCCCGTTCCCATCAAACGATGGTCTAATGGGACGGTGTAGAAAATAACTGAGAGTCTCTCATCCGCTTGCAAGGGATTGAAACCCAACATTCTCTCGTCCTGCACTGGGCCCTGGCAATCTCTGCCTTAGGGGCCGTCCCCCGCAGGACGTGGCGGAAGCCCACCGGGGAGGAGCCATCCTCCCACTCTCCATCCCCACTACGCCACGAAGCGCCACCGCTCTGCCGGATCGTCTCTGAATTGCGAGACATGTTTCGGGCGATTACGGACGGACGTCGTCAGGTACGAGCCAGGGCCGATGAATCGCCCCCCCGTTTGAACATTCATCCCCCATCCCATTTTTCGATCCACCGAACCCGGTGCGGGCAAAGCCGAATCATGGAGCACCCCCCTCAAGGGGCATCGGGCCTCCGAGATCCAGCCATAATACTTCGGCGGGGCTGAGCACAATGTCGGCTCCTGCCCGGCACGAATATAGTTCCTCTTCGGTTTCGGGGCCAATAATGGCGGCAGTGGGGAACGATTGATTCAGCACATACGCTAGCGCAATTTGAATGGTGGACGCGCCTTTGACTTGACCCAACTGTTCGGCCCGGCGATACCGTTCCCAGTTCTGTTCATTGTAGAACACTCGCACGAGATCGGCATTGCTTCGATCTTCCGGGGTGTAGCGTCCAGTAAAAAATCCGCGGGCTTGCGAGGACCACGATAGCAACGGGAGCTTCGTGCGTTGGTGCCAGGACAAGGTCTCGTCGTCGGCCGAGACGCAATTGGGCCAGTAGGGTTCGATAGCCTTGGCCAGACTTAAATTGGGACTGCTAAAGGAAAATCCCTGGAGGCCATGCGAGGCGGCATAACGATTGGCTTCCTCGAGGCGTTGATGCGTCCAATTGGACGCGCCGAATGCCAAAAAATGGCGCGCCTCCAGGTGAGCATTTAACGCTTCTACGATGGGCCCCACCTCCACCGATGGGTCGTCGCGGTGCAAGGCGTAAAGATCCACATAATCCGTGCGCAGGCGCTCCAGACTCACCGCAAGATCCTCCTTAATCGCCTGGGCGTTCACGCGTGGGCCGTTCGCATTATGATGGGCTCCTTTCGTAAAAATCCGAATGTTTTGGCGGTTATTGCGCTCCTCCAGCCAGCGTCCCAAAGCTTTTTCACTCTGGCCCCCGCGGTAAATGAAGGCCGTGTCCACGACATTGCCGCCGATCGCGATATACGTGTCGAGCATTCGACTCACCCGTTCCATGTCCTCGGGATGAAAGTAATCGGATCCCATGATTAATTGAGCAATCTGCATCCCTTGAATGTCAATGCACTTCATCAGACTGTCCCATCCTCTCAGGTTTCCCCAGCATTGTTTGGCGTCCTTCGTTACACGGTGGTCGCCACGGCGACCCTGCGCCGTTCCCGAGCTGCGCTCAAACACGCATCCAAGGCGTCCATGTTGCGCACCGCATCCATCGGATCAAACCGCATGGGTTCGTTCTGAAGAATACTCCGACCGAAATGGTCAGCCTGCAGGCTGTACGGATTCCAATCTGCAAACGTCTCGGCTGAGCGTTCTCCTCGGTGCCATACCCAAAATTCGCTGGGGCCTAGAAACGCATAAGGCACCTCGATGCGACCCTCCGTTCCCAAAATTTCTAAGGTGTTGCGGCCAGCCGCCCACATGCCGCAGTCAAAGGTCAACGCGACCGACCCGGGGAACTCCAGCAATCCAGAGGCCATCATGTCGACCCCCCCATGCTCGCTGGAAAACAGGGCCGACACCGTCGCTGCCTCGGGTTCTCGATTCAAGAGCAAACGAGCCGCACTAATGGGATAGCAGCCGATATCATAGAGCGAGCCGCCGCCCATCTCGGGATGAAAGCGAATGTTTTCTGATGCCCCCGCATTATTAAAAGTGAACGTAGCGTGCATCCCCCGAAGATCCCCAATCGTGCCGGCAGCGAGGATCTCCCGGATTCTCTGATATCGGGGATGATGACGATACATGAATGCTTCGGCAAACTTAACTCCCGCATCGTCGCAAGCCTTGACCATTTCCAGGGTTTGCTTAGCATCCAGTGCCGCTGGCTTCTCGCACAGCACATGTTTACCAGCCCGAGCCGCCCGAATCGTCCACTCCCGGTGGAGATGATTGGGCAAAGGAAGATACACGGCCTCGACTTGCTCGTCCACTAACAGAGCTTCATAACTTCCGTGCCAGCGAGGAATGCCCATTTGGGCCGCGGTCTGTTGGGCAGTTTCTGGCTCGCGACTCGCCACTGCCACCACGACTCCGGTCTCTGACGCTTGAATTCCTGGAATGACCGCACGTTTGGCAATCGCAGCACACCCTAAGATTCCCCAGCGGACCCTTTCTTGTGTCATCGTTTTATCCCTTCTCCCTCGCAAGGATTTCGGCCCTCAGGGCTTAGCTTGGGGAGCCTCCTCCATCTCTTCAATATCCTTCATGGGGGTTACATTTGATCATGTGCCACAAAATCTGTGGGTGTATGACCCCATTGCTGCATCACGGGTTCCTTACATCATGGCATTCCTCTAAGGAAGAAAACCATGATCCGCACGTAGTATACGTGAAAAAACCTCGCATGGGAGGCACGTCCCCGAATTTTAGCGGGTGATGCTTTCTTGGTCCGCTCACAGGTTACTTCGGGCAACCGTGCGGGTACTCCGTCCATTCGACCCAATGCGGCTAGGGTTGCTGCACTCGCCACCCCGCGGTCCAACAGCTGGGCATCGCCATCATCGTGCCGATCATGAAGGCACTGGCCTCAGACAGGAAAAATCTCGCCGCTCGCGCCCCTTCGTGGACGGTGCCCACGGGATTGAACCTCGCTAGTTTCTCGATGCATCTTCGCTCCTCAGGAGGGGCAGCCTTCAAGGCTGGACTGTCGATAGCTCCTGGCGCGAGCGCGTGACCCCGGATCGTCGGCGCGGAGTCGGTCGCTATCCTACGGATAAATCCTACGAGTTCGGCCTTAGCGACTGGATACGCAAGGTCCCCGGGAAACGCCATCAGCGAATGGATCGAAGCCAACGGCACATTCCCCTCCCGGAAAGCCCCTTGGGCATTGCCGTGTCCATCGTGACCGATTTCTACCTCAGGCCATAGGAGCGCATCCGTATTTGACCTCCTCCTTATCCCCGATAGCATCGCTCAGCGCGTCAGCGACCGTGGAGGTCTATGGGGCTACCGAGGGCTCGGTCGCCGAGCTTAAGTCATGCTACGGTTCCCTCCCGTTTCTTTGGGTGGCCCCTGCCAGCGAGCGTTTCTCGTAGGACTCAGGGCATTCATTTCCAATCGCCACGCTGCCAGTCTCCCTTGTAATGCCTGCGCCAAGGCGGGCAACTGGGTGACGAGGTTAGTTTCTTCGCCGATATCGTGGTGCAGATTGTACAGTTCCAGGCGTCCATCCTCGTAAAACTCGATGAGCTTGAAGTCTCCTAACCGAATCGCAGACGCTGGTGTGCCGCCTTGGTTGCCATAATGCGGAAAGTGCCAAAAGATGGGGCCGCGTTCGACCGATTGGCCGTACAGTGCCGGCACAAAGCTTTGTCCGTCGCGATGTTGTTCCGGCCGCAAGGGCAATTCGGCCATCGCCAATAGCGTCGGATAGAAATCGGGACTGGTGACCGGCTGATCACACGTGGTTCCGGGCACTGTCACCCCCGGCCATTTCACCAGCAAAGGCTCACGCAGTCCCCCGTCATACATCCAGCCCTTGCCTTCCGACAACGGTCGATTGCAGGTCGGAGACCCTTCAGCCGTCGCGAGGCCTCCATTGTCGGACGTAAAGATCACAATGGTATTATCCGCCTCTTCCTCGTGCTCTAAGGCCCCCAACAAACGGCCAAGGTTGGCATCTAAATTTTCGACCATGGCGGCATAATGCACATCCGATTGCACAAGGCGCCGCATCACCCGCTGACCCTGCTTCTGTTCGGTTGGAAACGCTTCGCCCGGTTCCAGCGCCGGGAGTTGGTCCAATCCCAGTTGCTTGGCTTTGCGACGGTACTTGTCCACGAGATCGGCCGGAGCCTCAATCGGGGTATGCACCGCATAATGGGCCAGATAGAGGAAAAACGGCCGATGGTCCCCCGACATCCGTCGACGCTTAATCAGCCCGATCGCCTCGTCGGTGAGCCGATCGGTCAAATACTCTCCTTCGGGCCCGTCTGCCAGCGTTTCTATCCCATACGGACTGAAATATCCTTGGTGCGGATGCCCCCAATCACATCCGCCCACGTTTTCCATAAATCCATGGGCATCTGGGTAATATCGACGGTCGCCAAGGTGCCATTTGCCAACATGCCATGTCTGATACCCGGATTGTTGCAAGGCTGCGGCGATCGTGGTTTCCTCCAAGGGCAGATGATCCACATAGGGCGCCCCTATCAGTCGGCCTCGTTCCGTGGTGGCACCGAGGTAGTGAGTGACCCCGACCCGGGCCGGGTACTGCCCGGTGAGTAAACTGGCACGACTCGGCGAACACACCGGGGCCGCAGCATAGGCCTGCGTAAAACGCACTCCGTCTCGGGCCATTTGATCCAAACAAGGGGTTTCGTAAAACGTGCTCCCATAACAGCCTAGATCCATCCATCCCAGATCGTCAGCCACCATCAAAATAATGTTTGGGGCTCCCATTAAAGCCCTCCTTCACTGCCCATCTCAGGGGCTGCTCACTGGGTCAATGAGGCCGACGACTAACTGGATTTCGTCCTCCCATTTCACCCGTCACTCACCATAAACGGATGGCCACCCTGCTTGGAAACGGTCCGATGCCGTAGTCACCCGTAACCAATCCATCCGATACGCTCTTGCATACGCGACTCCAAGGTGGCCACCGCGTCCGCAGCGGGGGACTTCGCTTCAGGGAGGGAACCGCCAACCCCATTAAGACATCTTACTTTCGGTGGGCCTCATCCACGGAGCAACGGCCCGAATGATTACCCCCTCAGCCGAAGCGCGGCCTCGACCAGCTTAGCCCCAGTTTTATTCGCCACCCCTCCGTCGACCACGATGCTCTCGCCTATAATATACGATGCCTCGGACGAGCAGAGAAACCCAATTACGTTCGCCACCTCGTCCGGCTGCCCTAAGCGCTTGGCCCAGGTTGTCAATCCGCCCCCAGACGGAATACATGGTTGATTATGGAGCGGGTGCCGACATTGTTTTGAACGAACAGTTGTACCATGGCACCAATCACAGTGAAGGACAAATCGGTCATGTCGTGGTCGATGCGGGAGGGCGCCGATGCGCTTGTGGTAAGCACGGGTGCCTTGAGACGTGCGCCTCCGAGCCGCCAATAATCCAAGCGGTAAGACCCCAAAGCCAACGGGGCTTTTCGAACAGAGCAGCGATCCGCTGACTCGGTCCGTGGTGGAGTTATACTGCGCGCGGGTCATAGTATTTGTTTTTGGGAGTATGCCATCGTCTTGGAAAATCATTATGCAACCACCGGTTGAGACGCCCACAGCCCTGGCATCAAACCGTCAAATTTGACCCGCGCGCAGTATAGCCCTAAAACATGTAGGCGTAGCCCTAGAGACCCGGTGCATAAGTCCCAAAACACCGGATCGAGAACCCTGAAACCCGCGTGGTTGTGATTCCTGAACGATGATTTTTCGGGTTTCGCACCAGTCCCCTAGCAACTCTAACCAATCTCTTTGACCCGCAAGCCTTGATTTTAAGTGGTGGGATTCCCCGTTTAGGAGGATTCACCTTCCCCATTATCCGCGAAGTCTTAAACGAGCAGGTGTTTAGCCTCGGCAGAAAGGGTACCCCCGTACCGGTATCGCAGTTTGGTGCTGACGCCTATACTCTGGGTGCGGCCGGCCTCATCATCCGGCATGTCGCCGACGTAAGTATCCTATCCGGAAATCACCAATAGCCGTGGGGGCCCCCATGTTGTCGGATTAGAGATATGCAGAACTTTGGCTCTGATCTGAGCATCATATCGTGTGATGGACTTAAATAATCCCTATGCGACCGATCACCGGAACTTAGACACCCGCAGCACCTCGGCTGTGATGGTGTCCAATCGTTCCACTGGAGCCAGGGCTCTTTGCAAGAATTCGGGATAATCACTGGCCTCCTGGGCCTTAAGCGCCAACTCAATCAAGCCCCGCAACGCCGTTCATGGGGTTCGGATTTCGTGCACCATCTTGGCGGCAGTGGCCATGACAAACGTTCCTTCCTGGCATACGGCTACCCCAGTTTGAATGATAAGCGAACTGTTCCGCTTCGTCTCTAAACGGTCCGAAAGCGCTGACCACCCAATCACCGTGCCTTGTAGATCGCGAATCGTCGCCCATCTGACCACGCTGGCGTCGTCTAAGACTTCAGCGGTGTTGGAGTGGTTCGTTTTAGCCTCTGCCAACGCCTTCAGGGTGCTCAGTGCCATCGGGTCATGCTTGGCACTGGCATTCCTCCAAATCCAGCTTCCCTGCCTGTCCAAGAGCCAACACCGCACCGACAATCGATCTAGGACTGGATTCGACACTAAAAATGCTTGGGTCAACGTAATGCCACGAAGACGATTCAATGGATACTCTGGTTCACAAGATAGGCTTCTTTGCTTCCACACGGGTCTTGTCATTCCATCCTCGTTCAGCAGCACCTCGTCCTCCATCTTTCTCAACATTTCTTGATTTTACATTATTTGTGGCTTTGGTCCAATTAGCCGGATAGGTTTAAGAATGGATGTAATCACCCCCGCGATTGGCTCAAACCACGCACATTCAATATGTTATAATGTTAATGGAGAACAGCGATGTTCTCCACCATGTTCGGAATGTGTAACTAGGGAGGCAGAATTCTTGGAATATCGCGCGTTAGGAAGAACTGGAGTGCAAGTCAGCCCATTATGTCTGGGAACGATGACATTCGGCGGGAAGACTGATCAGGCGGAAGCCACGCGGATGATCGATCGCTTCTTGGACGATGGGGGCAACTTTATTGACACCGCCAATGTGTACAGCCGTGGGGTCTCCGAAGAAATGACGGGGAAGTCCTTGGCGGGAGAAAAGCGTCATCGGGTGG
>JAMCVM010000100.1 GCA_023475835.1 Bacillota bacterium
GGATGCCGGAGACGGCTAGGAGCAAAACTGCGGCCTCCGAAAGAGCGAACAATTCCAGACGTGTTCAGGAATGTGCAGATCTAGGAGATTTCTGCATGGGTCTGTGTAAATATGCTTAAGCACGTTATAGCGGCTAGATGCAAGCCATAGGGGTGAGGAGATTGGCAAGTCCGAACGATTTTTGGGGATTTTTAGATTTTCGTCAGGGAGCCGCGAGTCAAGAGGTGCATTTGCCCCAAATCCCCGCTTACGCGCTAAATGTAGCGGATTTTGGGGCCAAAGGCAATGGTATGACCGACAACAGCCAAGCGTTTGCTGAGGCTATTGGCCAGCTCTCTTCTCTTGGCGGCGGACGCCTGATTGTAGGCCCAGGAGTATGGTGCACTGGCCCGATTCGTCTGAAGAGTCGCATCAACCTGCATCTTGAGGTGGGGGCCGTGGTCCGCTTTAGCCGCAACCCTGAAGATTATGAGCTGATTTCTACCCAGTTTGAGGGCCTGCCTAGCGTGCGCTGTCGTTCGCCGATTGACGGCGAAAATTTAGAAGACGTGGCCATTACGGGTCGCGGCCTTTTTGACGGTGGCGGCGAGGGGTGGCGCCCGATCAAGAAATCCAAGACGACGGACCGACAATGGCGGGATTTGGTAGAAGCCGGAGGCGTGCTTAGTTCGGACGCCTTGATGTGGTGGCCGAGTCGGTTGGCCATGGAAGGGGCTGAAGTGGTTCCTCGCCTGATTAGCCATCGGGTGCTGGACATGGCTGAATGGGCCCCCTATCGCGAATATTTGCGGCCCCAGCTTTTGAGCTTGAGGCGTTGTCATCGGGTTTTGCTTGAAGGGGTGACGTTTCAAAATTCGCCTGCGTGGTGTCTTCATCTCTGGGCATCCGAGCAGGTGACGGTCCGTTTTATTACCGTGCGCAACCCTTGGTATGCGCAAAATGGTGACGGAATCGACGTGGATTCCTGCCAGCGGGTTCGCATCGAATCGAGTACTTTTGATGTCGGTGACGACGCGATTTGTCTCAAGTCTGGCAAAGATCGGGCGGGTCGAGAACTGGGACTGCCGACTCGCGATGTCGCTATCGAGGATTGTACAGTTTTTCACGGACATGGCGGGGTGACCATCGGCAGTGAGATGTCAGGCGGAGTGGATAACGTGCGCGTGCGTAATCTGACGATGGTGGGCACCGATATTGGCCTTCGTTTTAAGAGTGCTCGGGGTCGTGGCGGTGTGGTGGAAAATATTGCCATCGAGGATGTGCGGATGCTCGACATTGCCGGGGCCGCCATTTCGTTTGACCTTTTTTATGAATCCAATGCCGCTGCAGTGGATCAGAATGTGGTTCCGGTGGTCGATGAGGAAACCCCTAGATTTCGCAATATTCGCATTGATAGGGCCACGATTCAGGGAGCCCGTCACGCGCTATGGGTTCGGGGGCTGCCTGAACAGCCCATAGAACAGTTGACAGTCTCTCACTTAACGGCGGTGAGCGAACGTGGTATGACGCTGGAAAATGCAGCCGGGGTACGGTTGGCTGAGATTCACCTAGCGATTCAAAAAGGTCCGGGGGTTCACCTCAACCAAACCCAAGACGTCTTTCTCGAAGTGGTCGAAAGTGCTCGAGTCGGGAATGAGGCCTGCCTTAGGGTCTCGGGGGCGGGAACAAAAAACATTCAATATCGGATGTTGGAAGCTTGGCCCCACTCGGTCTTGGTGGATCCCGACACAGATGCGGAGCAGGTGAGGGCGCTTCGGTCAGAGGCTTCGGAGGGAGGTGGATGAATGTGGACCGAGTTCGCCTGGCGGTTGGCGGTTGACAGGCGGCCAGCACTACTGGAGATGGGGTGGCGGTATGAAACCGGGTTGGTGATGTTAGCCCTCGACCAGGCGAGCCGTCACTTGGGGTCGGATGCAATGCTGGAATCGGTGGACCGATGGTTGGATCGGATGGTGGGCTCGGACGGAACCATCGCCGGCTACCGAGCCGAGGATTACAATCTAGACAACATCAATCCGGGCAAGTTGCTTTGGCCGCGAACGAACGGACCGGAAGGGGAAAAGTATCGGTTAGCGGTGGAACGATTGATGGAACAAATGCGTCATCAGCCCCGCACTCAAAGTGGGGGGTTCTGGCACAAGCAGATCTATCCTCAGCAAATGTGGCTAGACGGGATCTATATGGCCATGCCCTTTGTTTTGGTGTATGGCCAAAACTACCATCAATCCGACTGGATGGATGAAGCGGTCAACCAAGTAACCCTTCTTTATAGCCACACCCGCGATCCTAAAAGCGGGCTTTTGTATCATGGCTGGGACGAATCCCGGCAACAAGCTTGGGCTCATCCTGATACGGGGTGTTCTTCGCAGTTTTGGGGTCGGAGTGTGGGCTGGTTCATCATGGCCTTGGTCGATCTCTTGGAGTCGATCCCCAAATCGCATCAGGGATGGGTGGTTTTGAGCGGCCTGTTGAGTCAATTGGCGACGGCGGTGGTCCGGGTTCAAGACCCGGAGTCAGGCTTATGGTGGCAGGTTCTCGATCGTCCGCACGCCCCCGGCAACTATCGGGAAGCGTCGGTCTCGGCGATGATGGTGTACGCCTTGACCAAGGGGATGCGTTTAGGCCTCTTAGCGGCCAACTTTTACGAGCCTGCCGTGAACGCGTACCAAGGGATTGAACGCCGCCTTTGTCGGCGGGACGGTGAGGGCATCGTGCACTTGACCCAATGCAACGCAGTGTCGGGTCTAGGGGGGTCGCCCTACCGGGATGGTTCCTATACGTATTATGTGACCTCGCCCGTCGTGGAAGACGAAATCAAAGCAGTGGCCGCTTTGATATTAGCAGGGATCGAGATGGAGCAGCAGAAAGCGGCGAAAACAGGTGGCTCGTGAACGGTCAGCCAGGGAGAGGCGGATGGATACGCTAGACGAGGAACAAAGTAGCCGCTATCTGGATGCGGTGCGTCAATTCGGGGATGTGGTGTTGACCGAGGGGCGAGATCACTGGGGCACGTCGAGCACGCCACTTTTTGTCGATGGCATCGCGGTGGATACTCGCGAGCCTGTGACTTGGCAGGTTTCCGGAGAGCAGTGGATCCTGAGCAACTTGGGCAGTCAACAGATTTTGTTCCGCACGTTGCAGGGGTTAAGCCGATTGAGCGGGCAGAGCACTTATCAGGAGGCGTGCCAAGCGGCGTGGGAGTATGCCTTTTGCCATCTTCGCCATGGGCGCTTGCTGAGTTTGGGTGGACATATGGCCTTCGATTTGGAGAGCAAGCGCACCGTGTATGCGCCCGACAAAGGCCCGGTCCATGAACTCAAATGCCACTATCCCGACTACGAATTCATGTGGTCGGTGAGTGCAACGCACACGACAAAATATATCGATGCCATGTGGGAAGCACACGTCAAGGATTGGGACCGTTTGGAGTTCTCTCGCCATGGCCTGCCGGTGGAGCCAAGTCTTGGCCATGGGGTCTGGGACCGACCCTACGGTCATCTCCCGGTCTTTTTCACCGCTCAGGGCCTCACTTTCATCAATGCGGGCAGTGATTTGATTTACGCCGGGGCGATGCTGACTGCGCTCTCAGGTGATGAGGCGCCCCTTGTTTGGGCTGAGCGATTGGCTCAGCGTTATGTTGAAGCGCGTCACCCTGCCACTGGGCTCGCGGGCTATCAGTTTAGTCGTTCGGTGCTGCCCGGGCCGCAGGGTCGCGGCGATCGAGCAGAGGCACAATTTGGGGTGCAGTTGGCCCCATATCAACCGACGGAAGCGACGGTCGTCGTCGCCCGGCAGATCCGCACCATCCTTGGCAGAGCGGCGGTTAATAAACTGCTGTTGGCGGAACGCTTGGGGCTCAGTGGCGAGGGCTTGGCTCAGATTGCAGTGGAGGATTTGTTGGCGTATGCCCGCTACGCCTATGATTCTGAGGACAACAGCTTTCATCCAATCATGACCAATGGCATGCGCTTGACCGGACTGCGCCTCGATCGCGATGGGTACTATGGCCGACAAGGAATGGTGTTAAAGCCCATGGCTGCGGACTTCCTGATGTTGTGGGCGTATTGCTTAGCCTATCAGTTTTCTCCTCAGCCGCAGTTGTGGGCGGTCGCTCGGCAGATGGCCAAAGCCAATGGCCTGGGGGATATTGGCCCGACCGCTGAAGACCTTAGTGGGCCCACGCTGGCGGCGGGAATCGAAGTATCGGAGCCGTTGGCCATTTTTTGCCTGCTCACGCTCTACTCCACGACGCACCAGCAGGCTTTTTTAGACCAAGCCCAGACGGTGGGCGACAATATCTTAAACCATCGCTGGCACCGAGGGCTGTTTCTTCCGAGTCGGCATCATCGTTGGGCGAAGTTTGATGCCTTAGAACCCTTAGCGTTAATTCACTTAGTCGCGCATATGCAAAGGTGCCCCCAGCAGGCGCCGAAGTATTGGGCTTCTTCGGCGTTTTTTGGCTCTCTTTATGCCGACTTAGGCCATAAGATTGATAATTCCTGGTGGTATGACCGGGTCGCGAAAGCGAGGGATCGGGTTGGCGACTGAATGGCGGGTGGGGGCCGGTGCCGGAGCCGATTTTACGACGCTGCAGGCGGCGTTCGATGCCGTAGCGGCAGGCGACTCGGAGCCCACGACGATTCATCTTGAAGCGGGAGTGTATCGGGAAAAGCTCAACCTGAGTGTGGGCAAAACGATTCACCTTGTGGGCGAAGGAGCGCTTCGGACGCGAATTGAGTGGGATGATTACGCCCATAAACTGCACGGAGACGGCGCGGCTTATGGAACCTTTCGTACGCCGACGTTCACCATTGCTGCAGATGACACCGTTTTGCAAGATGTGACCATCGCCAATACGGCTGGCCCGCGCTCTCAGGTGGGGCAGGCAATCGCCTTGGCAGTGACCGGTCAGAGGTTTTTTGGATCCGGCTTGCGCCTGCTTGGACACCAAGACACCCTATTTACGGGAGGTAGCGGTCATCAGTATTTTCGCGACTGTGATATCGAAGGCGACGTCGACTTCATTTTTGGACCGGCCACGGCAGTTTTTGAGCGGTGTCAGGTAAAAAGCTTGGGTCGAGGCTATATCACGGCCGCATCGACGCCAAAAGAGGTGGATATCGGCTACCTCTTTTGGCAATGTTGCCTGACGGGCGTGGAGCCCGCCTCGGTCTACTTGGGAAGACCCTGGCGTCCATACGCCAGCGTCATCTTCGTTGAAACCGACATGGGCGATCATATTCTGCCGCAGGGATGGGATAACTGGCGGGACGAGCATAACCAGGAGACCGCCCGCTATTTTGAATTTGGCAGCTTTGGCCCAGGAGCAGCCAACGCCAGGCGCTCGGTCTGGGCTCACGCCTACGCCTTGGCGGAGTTGCCGCAACGCTGGCAATTGCGGGAAGTCTTGAAGCACTCGGGAATTGGCGGGTTCAGCTAAAGAGGAGGATATAGCGATGCTGGACATCGAAGCCCATACCAACGCGCTGTACGAACGAGCAACCGCTCACAGGCTTGGGGGGGACGACCGGTTAGCGCAACAAGTCAGCCTGCGCGACAAGCTGGCGCAGGTTCTGGGATTGGATGCTTTAAAGGGGCGGAGCAATCGCGACTCGGCGGCTTCGCTTCAGATCCATCGTCAGGACCGGGGATCGTATTGGGAAGAGCGAGTGGAGATTTTTTCTGCCCCGGGGGTGCGGTTGCCATGCTATCGATTGCAGCCGAAGACCGTTCCCCCTCCGGGCGGATTTCCCGTGGTGTTGGCGCTTCAAGGGCATCATCCGCGTGGCAAAGAGCCGTTTGTCGGGCATTATTTGGGTGTCGAAGAAAAAGCCCAAACCGAGCAGCGTGAGGAAGACGTCGGTATCCAAGCGGTTGCCCGCGGCTACGCGGTCTTGGTTCCAGAGCTCCTGGGTTTTGGGGAACTGGCTTGGGAGCAGGATCGAGCCGCTGACAAGAAGAACTCGTGTGCGGAGCTAAGCCGGCGTCTCTTGTTGATGGGCCGTACGCTCATGGGCGAGCGAGTGGCGGATCTGATGCAGGTGTTGGATTACGCTGGCACCTTGCCGGATGTCAATCTCGAACGCATTCTGGTGGTGGGGTACTCTGGGGGAGGCACCGCGGCCATGTTTTTGGCCAGTTTGGACGCTCGGGTGGGGGCCGCAGTGTTGGTTTCGTCTTTTTGTACTTATCGCGCTTCGATTGTGGCCCGGGCTCACTGTCTTTGCAATGTCGTGCCGGGCATTCTGCAGTTGGGTGAAATGTCGGATCTGGCTGGGCTGATTGCTCCGCGTCCTCTGTTGGTTGTGCATGGTGCCCAGGACCCGATTTATCCTGCCGAGGCCACCCGGGAGGCGTTTTCGGAGCTGCAGCGTACCTATGCCGGATTCTCCCAGCGCGAGAACTGCCAATTGGTCGTGGGCCAGGGAGGCCACCGATTCTTCGCTCAACCGGTGTGGGATTTTGCTCAAGCGTATGTAGACGGAAAGTTTAACCGATTGTCAGGGCCGTCTTAGCATATAGGGTGCAATCTCGGGGTGATAGGGCGTATGATAAAAGCCAGGTCGCGCTTGCGAATTGAGCGATAAGAAACGTAGCAGAGAAAGGTTGGGACTTTCATGTTGTCCACGTTTAATGGATATTTTCGCGAAGACGGGCGCGTCGGTACCCGCAATCATCTCTTGGTGCTGCCTCTTTACCCAGCTTGCAACCGGGTAGCGGCGATGATTGCGACTGAGTTTCCGACGGTGGCCGTGGTGGAGATGCATCAGGACTGGGCCCCCGACCTCGAGGGTTGGCGATTGGCGGTGCGGACGTTGGCTGGCTGGACCGACCACCCGAATGTGTATGCTACGCTGTTGATTGGCGTGGAGCCGCACGATGCGTTGATCCCAGCCGTCACGGAGCAATTGCCCAAGCATGTACGCTATGAGGTGGTAACGCTTTCAGAGTCCCATGGTACCCGTCGTGCCTTGGATGCGGCGAAGCGCTTGTTGATTGGTTGGATTCGAGAACGGGAAGGTCTGGTGCGACAACCGGCTCCGTTGGGCCAGTTGATTCTGGGAACGGAGTGTGGGGGTTCCGACGCCTGTTCGGGACTGTCGGCCAATCCTACCTTAGGCCGAGTCAGTGATAGGCTAATTGCCATGGGCGGACGATCCATTCTGGCGGAGACCACCGAATTGATCGGCGCAGAACATTTGCTGGCTAAGCGTGCGGCCTCGCCGGCGATAGCGGCCCAACTTTTGGCCACCGTGACCCATGCCGAAACCTCATCGATGCGCATGGGCGTCGATTTTCGCGGAGCCCAACCGGCTCCAGGGAACATCGAAGGCGGAATCAGTACCATTGAAGAAAAATCTCTAGGATGTGTGCATAAGGGAGGCAACAGCCCCCTTCAGGCGGTGGTCGATTATGCCGAGCGTCCCGTCAAGCCGGGATTGACGGTGATGGACACCCCAGGCCACGACGTGATGCAACTAGTCGGCATGGCCGCGGGGGGGGCCCAAGTCATCGTGTTTACGACGGGTCGGGGAACGCCCACGGGGTCGGCGATTGTTCCGGTAATTAAAATGTCCACACGCACGGCCTTGAAGCAAAGCTTGGATGATGTGATTGATATCGACGCCGGGCCCATCATTGAAGGGGTGCTCAGCGTGGATCAAGTGGCCGATCAACTTTTGCGCAAGATCGTGTCAGTGGCCAACGGAGAACCGGTGGCAGCAGAACGCGGGCATCATCATGAGTTCGGAATCTTCCCGGGTTGGGACGGAAAAGAGGTGGCCCAGTGAGTCAGATCCAAATGGTCGGCTATGGCAACGGGGAAAAACGTGGCCTTGGCGTACGAAGAAGCTCGGACGAAATATTTGTGGAGGTTGAGAGCGTGACCGGTGTTTCGATGGCTACGCTAACCCAACTGTGGCAGTGGGGTCAAGAGCGCCACGATAGCCTATTTTCCGCCTTGAATCATAGGTTGTCCGAAGGCGTGGGGGCCACCCCAATCGAGTCGGAGCGGCGGCTACCTGCCGAAGTTGAACTGTGGGTGGCGCATGAGAGCGATTGGGAACGCACGGTTACGGGCCGGCCGACTTCCTCCCACGACACCTCGAACTCAGGCTGGATATTTAAAGCCCCTCGCGGTGCGGTGACCGCGGTGGGGGAGGATTTGGGCATGCGTCGAGACGCGGTTTGGCAGGTTCCCGTGCCCGGGCTGGTAGGGCTAATCGCCCCGGATGGCCAGGTGGCTGGCTATGGCCTGGGACTGGATGTGACCGCGATGGATTTCTTGGCCTCCTCATCGGCTGGACCGGCCAAGCTCTTTTATCATAGTGCGGCGCTTAGCCCTGTTTTCACCCTCCTGAACGACGACGAAGCACCCACGATCGCAGTGTCACTCAAAGTTGAACGCCATGGCCTAGTCGTCCTTAACCAACAGTGGGAGTGGACGCTTTCCCCATTGTTGATGAAAGTTCAGGCCGATCGACTCGCTCAGTTTTGGCCTATCCAGGATTGGACGGGGATCATGGAGCCGGGCCAGTTCGATTACGACGAGACGTTTGCCCTAGAAGATGGGGACCTGCTCACCCTCGATGGGGGCCCGTGGGGGAGCATCATCCACACGGTGCGGCGACTCGATGCTAACTGGGCGCCCATTGCTCAGCGGGGAGGAGCAGCCGTGGTCCAAGTACACCCCAAAGACAATGTGGCGGTTGTGCTGGCACCGTTGGCGGCGGGTGACCGGATTCACGTAGCGGGGCAGTCCTTTATCGCCAAACAAACGATCCCCTTTGGCCACAAGATCGCCGTCAAAGACATTGGTCCCGGTCAGCCGGTGATTAAATACGGAGAGGTTATTGGGCTCACCGGTCCCGCTATTAGCCAAGGCGAGCATGTGCATGTGCATAACTTTGACAGCAAACGGGGGCGAGGCGACTTGATCGCCGAAAAACACGCCGAGGCCGCGCGCTCATAGAGGAGATTGCGACCGCCGAGTGCGGTATGTCAAACGAAAGGAACGTGCAAGATGATCCAAGCCTATTCGGTGGAGAACGGTCAGGTGGGCATTCGACGCTGGCGATTGGCCTTGCCTTCGGTGGTCTGTTCGACCCAGGCGGCCAAACGAGCGGTCGAATCCGTCGTCCGCGGGAAAACGGTCGAACATCCCCTGGGATGCGCTCAAGTCGGTAGCGACAAAGAACAAACACGCAATACGTTGATTGGGATTGGAGCGCATCCAAACGTCGAACGCGTGGTGGTGGTGGGTTTGGGTTGCGAAGGTGGGCCAGCCCAAGAAGTCGCCGAAGGCATTCGGCAGCGAGGACGGTCAACGCAAGCGATTTTGATTCAGGCGACTGGGGGCATGCAAAAAACAGAAGCCAAAGTACGAGAAGCTTTAGAGGCTCCGGAGCCGTCGGCACAAAGGATTACGGTGGGCATGGATCGACTCGTGATCGGACTGGCGTCTTGGGAGGCTATGGGGGGACCTGGGCAGCATTTGGTGGATGCCCTTCGGCAGGCCGGAGCTCGATTGATTTGGGCGGTGCCTGAGGGTCATGAAGGGCCCGGGCAAGCACTGGCCTATGCAGAGCCGCTAGATGAGGGGAGTCATGAGGGGTGGATGCCGGCTATAGGGGGCGAAGCCGCCAGTTTAACCGGGTTAGTCGCTGGAGGCTGTCATTTGGTGTTAGCCTTGGGCGACTTGCAGCATCTGGGCGGTCATCCGATCGCTCCAGTCATCCGCTTGGGCGTCGATCCCGCACTGCGATCGATCTTAACCGATGATTTGGATGGATGGATCGACGATCGCAGGCCAGAGCAATGGTTGGATTACGTGGAGGCCGTATGCAATGGGACCGAGGCGGTATCCGAACAATTTGGTGGGGATATGTTTGCCATCGCACGGTTGGGCCCCACATTATGACGGCAGCGCGTGAGGCCTTCTGATGTTTTTCCATTTTGACTTTTTAGAGGGGGCAGAGCCGCAAATCTTTCGTCGGCCGCGACGGATCTTGGTGGCGAATGAGACGAACGAGGTCCAAGACTGCCTGGCCGCGGTTGAGCAAGCGGTCGCTTGCGGCGCGTGGGCGGCAGGCTTCGTGTCTTATGAGGCCGCTTCCGGTTTTGATCCGGGCCTGGTGACCCACGAGCCGGGACGGTTGCCGCTAGTGGTGTTTGGCTTGTTTTCTCGCCCAGAGCCGGTGGACTGGGCGGGGGACGAGCCCGGGCCTTCGGTTTTGGGGGACTGGCGGATTTTGACTCCTCGGTCGGCCTATCACCAGGCATTTTTGACCATTCAGGATGCGATTAGCCAGGGTCAAACCTACCAGGTAAATTACAGCACGCGCATAAAAGCCGAGTTTTGCGGGGATGCCCGTGCGCTGTATCGACAGTTGCAGGCGGCTCAGCAAGGCCGCTATGGGGCCTATGCCGAATGGGAAGAGTTTTCGCTCATTTCTGCATCTCCCGAGCTTTTCTTTCGTGTAGACGACGGGCGCATTTTATGCCGTCCCATGAAGGGGACGATAGGGCGCGGGCGCTTTTCGGCCGAAGATGAAGCGCAAATGCGGGCCCTTCAAGAATCGGCCAAAGATCGCGCGGAAAACGTGATGATCGTCGATCTGATTCGCAATGACCTAGGGAAAGTGGCGGCTACCGGTTCGGTGGCAACCCAAGACCTCTTTCGGGTGGAACGATATCCTACGCTTTATTCCATGACCTCGACGGTGACTGCCGAGCTTCCTTCCGGTCGGACATGGCGCGATGTGATGACCGCTCTTTTCCCTTGTGGGTCGATCACCGGAGCGCCCAAAGCGAGCACGATGCGGATCATTCGAGAGGTAGAAGGGAGTCCGCGCGGAATTTACTGCGGTACTCTGGGCTACGTTAGTCCTGATGGCAACGCGGTCTTTAATGTGGCCATTCGAACGCTGACCATAGACCGCCGCCGGGGTTGGGCTGAGTTTTCTGCCGGTGGCGGGATTACCGCCGATTCGAACGAGTGCTTAGAATATGCGGAAGTGCAAACCAAATCACAGTTCCTTTTTTCGCCTCAGTGGTCTGCCGGTGGGGTGGATCTCTTAGAAACCATGCGCTTGGAGCAAGGGCGGTATGCTTTGCTCGAAGCGCACATAGCCCGTCTTCAGGCCTCGGCGGAATATTTTGGTCGACCTTGCTCCGAACCCCAGGTGTTGGCCAAGTTACACGCCACGGCAGGCGCTTTAACTGAAGGCGGATGGCGCATCCGACTGTTGCTGGATGCAGCCGGGGGGGTGGCCGTCGAGGCATTCCCTTGGCAGCCGACGCCTGCCGACAACCACCGCGTCGCTTGGGCTCATGAGCCGGTGTCAAGCCAAGATCGCATGCTCTTTCATAAAACCAACCATCGGGCCCGCTATGTTAACTGGCATCCCCCCGAAAGTGGGTTCTTCGATCATCTGCTGTGGAATGATGAGGGCTATGCCACCGAGTTTACTCGCGGCAATCTGGTCGCAGAGGTGAACGGCACCCTTTGGACTCCACCGATTGAGTGTGGACTATTGTCAGGAACTATGCGCCAGTGGCTGTTGGATGGGGGATGGATCAAGGTGGCGCGGTTGACTCGATCGGAGGTAGAGGCGGCCGACCAACTCTGGTTTATTAACAGCCTAGAGGGGTGGATCCCGGTGGAACTTCAGACCGATGCGTGAGCCTAAGGCTCAGGTGTCGATGTGGGCGCCGTAAGCGCGAGCCACCAAGATGGCTTGGTCACTGGTTAAAAGGGCCCCTGTGAGGTTGGCCTGGCGGAAGTCGACACCTTCCATGTGAGCGCCGCGAAAGTCGGTCCCTTGCAACCTGGCCTGGGCTAAGTTGGCTTGACTGAGGTCAGCGTTGCGAAAGTTGGCCGACTCCAGATTGGTGCCGTATAAATCAACCAGTTTCATCCGAGCGCCTGAGAAGTCTTGGCGACGAAGATCCTGGTGGCGCAGGTTGACGTAGGACCAATCCCCTCCGCGAATGCGGACGCCCCGGAGATCAGCGGATTCAAATCCTGACCCGGTCCATTTGCAAGCTTCGAGGTCGGCACCAAACCATGAGGAACGACTGAGGCGACAATTGAGAAAAGCCGACTCTTGGACCGAGGATCCTTGAAATTCGGCACTGGTCAAGTCGCACTGAACAAACTGGCAGTGATGGATTTGGGTGTTTTTCCAAAAACTGGCGACCAAGCGGCAACGAACAAAACGGACTCCACGAAAAATCTGTTCCTCACCGTCCCAGTCGTCAAAGATTTCGTCTTCGTAGACAGATTGTTCGCTGATGATGACTGACCCCTCTCTGTCGCCGTGGCCGCGATTGGGGAGTGCTTAGCCACCATTACCTCGGGCGCCAACGACGTGTGGTTTGATTGTAACCCATCTTTCGAGAATCGGTCTGAGAAAGAAAAAGTCCGTCACGGGATGATGGGTTCGAGTCTAAACAATCGAAACTCGGCATTAGGTGAAAAAGGCTAAGGCGCTCGAATTCATGGAATGTGGATCTTGTCAGATCTTTCGTGACGAGGGTAATGCCGAATTCTTTGCAGCCAATTAGAGCAGGAGTCCCCGACCGGACTACCGACTGGTGGATTCGAACCCGGAACCAATACACCCTGCCCTAGTTCGTACGCTATGGTCCGATAGCAAGGGGACGAATTCCCCGACTGATATTCTGTCGGAGGCGAATCTTTAATGCTACGACCGCATCGTAGCGACGCCGACTTTCGTCAGGCCCCGGAGTAGGACTTGGCCGCGTGGGCTCAGGCTTGGGGCGACCGGGCCGGCTCGGAGGAAGAAATTTCTTGGAGTTTCACCTGAGACCGTGATCGATTACTGGAACGCGGTCGGGCCAGGTATAGCGCCACTCGAGGCCGTCCGACCTTTGATCCGGCGCCATGGGTTCGGGGGACAGACGGATTGTCGGTGCGCGAAACGGCCAATCTGGGGCATGGCTTCCGGCCAATTCGGCAAACACCGTGGCTGGCACGCTTATGTGGATGGTCCCGTCCCGAAGACTGACCTGCCAAAGGCCCGGTGGTGTATATCTTCTTACGGCGCTTGTATCCCGAGAAAACGATGAGCTAAGGGCTTGGCGCCTGCCCTCGGGGTAATGGTACCGACACAAGATGGTTCGCGTGATGCTCAGCCGGTGGGCCAGGCTCGGCGTGCGTAGACCGCGATCTGCGAGCTCGATCAAATTCAGGGTCGTCCGATATTTTCGGGCTTGGCGCGCGATGCGAATGCGCCGTTTGCGGTCACTTTCGACAATCTTCAGGCCGGCAGGTGCCCCGTTGGCAGAGCCTTCCATGCGCCAGGCTGGACCTGCCGTCGCCTTCGCGCAAAAACTCATCGGACCCGAGGGTGAGGGCTAACGCGGTGTTAATCGCCTCGTGCAAGTTGTCGATCCAATGGAACCCATCTGCGACTTGGAGTTTACCACAGGACTCGGCCGCCGCCGCATAGGCACTCCCGCGGTCCCGGCTTACGATGGCGACCGTCGGAAACTTCGCCATGACCGCCTCGGTGGTGCCTTGCCGAGCGCCTTCGACCATCACCAGAAATCGATGGGTTTCCCCATCGATGAACACGGAACACGCCGTCGAGGCACCGCCTTTGCGCAAATGGACATCATCCACGGCGAGCCCCTTCACATCTCCATGCTGAAGAGTTTGCGCGACCACGGTCGCGCCCTGGGTTTTCAGCAAACGAAGCAGCGTGTCCCGGCTGACCACCATGCCGAGGCGTCGAGAACGTCGGAGGTAAGGCATGGATGCTCGACCCTAAGGCTAAACGGAGGAGAAAAGTCTTCAACCGATTCGACCAACGCGCCCCGGAGACGGCAAAGTCGTCCATGGGTTTCACGAATGGGTAGACGGGACAATCCGTCTGGTCACCCTGTGATACACGGTCTTCCCATCCAACGGAAAGTCTTGCACCGTATGGTCGGTATAGCGCTTGGCGGAGTGCCGACTCACGGTGTGGCAGATCGGGCACGTGGCGTGGTCCGACCGCGACCGCCAGTGAAAGTACCAGCATTTTTCACCGCGTTCAATCTCCGTCAATCCCAAGGAACTCGGGATCGACAACCCATACCAAAACTTCGCTAGGACCTCCATGAGGCGGGTGATGCTACCGAATCGACCGGCCAGTTCCGTCGTCTCGGTTCTAAAAAAGTCTTGCAATGGTTGGCTTAACCGTACGGAGTTCATAGCCATCCCTATCCCCTTGATGACATTTTTTTCCAGGATAGTCTATCGCGTCGAGGATGTTCAGTGTATGATTTCGGTGAGATTTGCATCCAACCACCAGTGGGAAAAACTGACGATATTGCCGCTCTATGGTTACCGAGTAAATGCTTAATAACACAAAGTGCGTAAGAACCTCGGATTCTACAAAAAACCCAGGGACTCTGCGAAGAAGCCTTGCGCTTTCCTCACGAGACGAATAAACTAAACTAATAGGACTTAGTTAGGAGGCGCTCCCGTGGCACGAGTCATTAACGTCCATGAAGCTAAAACCCATTTGTCAAAAATTCTCGACCAAGTACGCGACGAAGGTCAAGAAATCATTTTGGCCAAGGGCGGTCGACCCTATGCGAAACTGGTACCCCTGAACCTAGGCGATAAACGGCCGTTGGGTTTTGTTCCTGGGAAAATTTCCGATGCGTTTTTTGATCCCCTTCCGCCGGAGGAACTGGACCGATGGCAATAAATGTGTTGCTGGACACCCACGCTCTTCTCTGGGCGTTGGTCGAGCCGGAGAAGTTGTCCGGGGTAGCCAAGGAAATCATCGAGGATCCCCAAAACGTCGTGGTTGTGTCCGCTGTCTCGGCGTGGGAAATCACTATCAAATATGAATTGGGCCGGCTGCCAGAGGCGCGTACGGTCATCGACGGGTTTCAGCATCACGTGCAGGTGCTGCGGGCCGTGGAATTGGCTATCAGTTCGGCGCATGCAATCACAGCCGCTTCCTTAAAGAGCCCGCACCGAGATCCGTTCGACAGAATGCTGGTGGCCCAGTCCTTGGTAGAAGGACTATCGCTTGTGTCGAAAGACCCAGAATTAAAGCAATTTGAAGTGCCACTGATTTGGTAATACCCCAATGGTGCCAATTTGAGGTTATCAAAAGCGCCGTATAACCCCTACCTTTAGGTATGGGGATGTTCGTGCAGAGATCCAGGCCTGTACGCGAGAATTTGTTTTGCACATTCTCGAACGTGGTCCCCACAGGCACTTCCAAATTACGTTCTTCAGAGCTGATTTTTTCTGATGTCGGTTGGGTGCAAATATTACTGAAATCATATGCTGGACATCCTCGATTATTTGTGAAAATCCTTCTGGCGTTTGATCCAA
>JAMCVM010000244.1 GCA_023475835.1 Bacillota bacterium
CGGAGACGGCTAGGAGCAAAACTGCGGCCTCCGAAAGAGCGAACAATTCCAGACGTGTTCAGGAATGTGCAGATCTAGGAGATTTCTGCATGGGTCTGTGTAAATATGCTTAAGCACGTTATAGCGGGTGTGGTCAAGGAGGTAAGCCCGTGAGCCCGATAGGGCTCAATGCCTGTCTCTGCATCCGACGGGCTCGATGCCCGGAGGGCGCACCGGGAGGGTGGAAGCCCTGGCCTTCAGGGCGGGGCTTCCACTGTTATGGTTTTCATCGATCGATAGATATAGGTAAATCGACAACGTGAGTCGAGTTCCTTTGCCGACTTCTTCATGGGTGGCAACGTTACAAGGGTAATAGTGCATTAACGGGGGCGTTAGGACAGTGAGAAGTGCAGCATTCTGGGCGGCATCGAGGTCCTTCCAACGATGCCAATACAGCACGTGTAGGCATTCCAAGCGGTTTTTGGTCTCTTCACGGAGGATGACGTTCCTTCTGTTATCCTTGGGATAGGGCCCAAACCCGGTCATCGGGGTGAATCTCGACCACCAGTTCTTTTCGGGGTGGGTTCCACGTAAGCCACTCCCCTGGTGAGCACCCATCACTGTCGGAACCGTCTGGTGCCTCAAATAGGCCCCCTTCAACTCATAAAAATCGCTTTCACGCGCACCTTGACCACTGTGGTCAATGGATTTATACCGTCAGTGACCACCTGGGTCAATGGCGTGTGCGACAGGAGTGATGGCATGATCCCGAAGCTCATGCTCCTCGATCCGAAAAAGCGACAACAGGTCATTAGTGCCGCTCTGGAGGAGTTCGCGCAAAAAGGGTACAGGCATGCCTCCACCAACGAAATCGTCAAGAAGGCCCATATTGCGAAAGGGCTCCTCTTTCATTTCCTGCCGCAAGTAGCTATTTTCCTGGACCAGCCGGTCATATGCCTGTTTGAGCTCAGCGTACCGCATCTTTGCCACGGTCAGTCCTTTCGGCGGGTTCTTTTATCGCCCACGGTCCGGGGATGTCCATCTTGATGACAGGAACCGGTCATGCCGAATGGGGTGCCTCGTTCCACATTTCGAACGTCGACGGCTAGTGCCTGTTCCCTGGTGGCCATCATGGCCCCTGCGACACGTCAGACATGGGACTGACCCCTACCCCTGTACCCATGCAGGGCGAAAGCGGCGCGGTGCCCTAAGCCTTTGCCTTACTGCGCACATAGGCCCGGAGGACGGCATTGATGCGGCCTTGGTAGCCGGGCCCTTGTGCCTTAAACCACTCCACCACATCGCTGTCGAGGCGCAGCGATAGACGCGTCTTGGATACGGGCATCCACCACTCGGCTTCCGCCCAAAACGCTTCGCCTGCGGCGGGGCTATCACTGTAATCAATGTCCGCATCGGTCATCTGGTGGATGCGGACCCAATCAGTCCGACTGGCCTGGTTGGAGAAACTGGAAGTAAAGTTGTCGCTCACGCTGATTGGCCCTCCTTAATGAGATGACCCGAATGCGATCACCCAGACGCGTGAAGACGATGTTCACAACGACATCTTGGATACAACCGAGGCCCACCCAACGCTGTTCACCGTAGTCGTAGCGTGTGTCCTCACCCACCAATAGAGGCGAATGGAAACAAGCAGCGGCATCAGCAAAATCAAATCCGTGCTTTTGCCTATTCAGCTCATTCTTGGCTGTGTCCCACTCGAACTCCATGTACCTAGTGTACCTCACGAGATGACGATTGTCACCCTCGCCTGCCAGTCGACGGGGAGCGCTGTTACTGGTCCGAACAGTAGCCACATGGCGTCACCAGGAGCGTCTGGAAACCAGGATATTGGATCAATCCCGTAGACACCTCCGATCCCCGAAACCAGTGTTCCAAGTGGATTCCAGCGTCTGGAGCATCAGGGTAGACGCCTTACCGTAGATCTGAAAATCCTCGTGTCGGCGGTTCGATTCCGCCCTGCGGCACCACTGAATTTGAAGCCCTACAATGCTTGCAGGGTTTTTTCGTCACGGGTGTTTGGTGGTCGTTTCGGGCTGGCGTCACCAGGAGAGAGAAATCGGGATTTGGCCACGGAGCTGCCAAGTCCCGAAAGCCTTACGGAGACCTACGCTCGGGACCCTCGGCAGAGCTGGTTAGCGTCACCATGAGGAAAAGCCGAAGAGAATGGAGAATGGAGAACGGTGGCCAGGAGGGAGTAAACCCACGGTCACCCGAACCCGTCGGCGATTCCAGAAACCCTCTTGGTAAGCCGATTCCGGCAATGTCAGCATCGGGTCGTACTGTTGAATCAGCAACCAAGTTGCGGTCCTCGTTAAAGTGCTAACGGGCCGGTTCAGCGACTTAGCATAATTGTCCGCCATTGCGTGGGCGTTTGGGTAGTGACGACCCGTCCATCGGCTATAATGTGGGAACGGAGGGATGGGTGATGGCGACCCGCGAAGAGTTGAAGCACCTCATCGATGGCATGCCCGATGAAGCTTTGCCTTTCATTACTTCACGAACAAACAAGGCCTATTCGAGTTTCTGTTCGAATACGCATGGCAAACCTTCATGGATGAGTTTTATAGCCAGGTTGATCTCTCCGAGACCGATCTGCTGCGGCGCTTGCAGTCAACCAGCGCATTAAGAATTGAACTCACGCGGAGACATCCTAACCTGTACGACTTCATCATGGCTGTGGCGGCGGATGACAGCGCGGAGGCCAAAGCAGCCATGGAAACGAAGGACAAGAGTGCCGTTGGGGACGGGACGGCATGGCGTGGGTGCTGCGGGGAATCGACACTTCGCACTTTCGCGAGGGTGTCGATATTTCACGCGTCATGCAGCTTATCATGTGGGTCATTCAGGGTCTCACGAACAGCGACACCGAAAAACTGAAGAGGGATCCAGATTACCGATCCCAATACAATACCCGCGCTACGATGGCGGAACTCAGCGATTATGTGGAATTGTTAACCACCGCTTTCTACAAATGAAGATGCGAGGAGGTTGTGTCGTCCGTGAACGTGATCGAACTCAAGAATTTGACCAAGCATTATGGCCAGGCGAGGGGCATTGTAGACGTGAATTTGACGGTGGCCGAAGGCGAGGTTTTCGGTTTCGTCGGTCCGAACGGAGCGGGGAAATCGACGACCATTCGGACGATGCTCGGGCTCATTCATCCCACAAGCGGCACGGCCACCATCTTCGGAAAGAGCTGCAGTGCGTCTCCCGAGATGCGCACGGATGTGGGCTATCTCCGCAGCGAAGTGTTCTACTATGACGGAATGCGGGTCATGGATCTGCTCCTGTATTCGGCCAGTTTTTATAAGAAGGATTGCATCCGGCGCATACATGAACTGGCGGAGGTTATGGATCTGGACCTGATGAAAAAAATTGACGACCTGTCGTTCGGCAATAAAAAAAAGTCGGCATTGTGCAGGGACTGTTGCACGAACCTAAGCTGATCATTCTAGACGAACCTACTAGCGGCCTGGACCCATGATGCAGGCGCGATTCTTTGAACTGATTGAGCAGGAGAACAACAAGGGTGCGACGGTGTTCTTCTCATCACACATCCTCAGGGAGGTGCAACGCCTGTGCCATCGGGTGGCCTTTATCAAAGAAGGCACCATTATTCGGCTGGAAAAGGTCAATACGTTACAGGATTATAAGCGCATCAAAGTGGAGGCGAAAAATGCAGTCAGCGACGAGTACTTCCGTATAGACGGCGTTAAGGATCTGCAGGTGGAGAATAACACGGCGACCTTCATCTTCCAAGGCGACGTCAACCCGGTGATGAGGAAAATCGCGGACTTGGATCTGGCCAACGTGTCGGTGGTCGAACCGGATCTCGAGGAGATCTTCCTGCACTACTATGCAAAGGAGGGCGGATGAGCATGAACATATATCTGCACGAACTCCAATCTTTGCGCAAATCGGCCATCATGTGGACTATCGCGATGATTGCCTTGGCTGGGTTGTACTTTGGGATCTATCCGGGCATCGTCAAGGACGCGTCCGGTTTCACGCAGATTATGGGTTCTTATCCCGCGCGACCCTCGGCGTCTCTCTGGCCAATATCACTTCGATGCTAGGTTATTACGTGATGGTCTACATGCTGGTCGCATTATTAGCTGCGATTCAGGCAATGCACTGCGGCGTCTCCATCCTGTCCAAGGAATCGCGCGAGCGGACGGCGGACTTTCTGCTCGTCAAGCCCATTTCTCGCTCCGCTATCGTCAACGCGAAAGTGCTCGCGTCCATCACGGTGCTAGTGGCGACCAGCGGGGTCTACTACGTGGTCGCGCTCATTCTGGCGGAAATCGTCAAAACGGCCCCGTTCAACGGCACGGTGTTTCTCCTAATCAACCTAACACTGCTCTTCCTGCAATTCATCTTTCTGGCTATCGGTCTCTTCCTATCCGTCTTATTCAGCAATATCAAGTCCGTGCTGCCTATCTCGCTCGGCCTCGTCTTCGGCTTCTACATCCTCGGCGCGTTGATTGCTACAGGGAAGAACGGTGCGGACCGTTACCTTTCTCCCTTTCGCTACTTCGACGCGCAGTACATCATCGCGCATAAGGGCTATGAGACATCCAATCTGTTGCTCGGCGTCGTGATTTTCGTGGTGGGCATCGGGGTGAGTTATATCATCTATGGCAGAAAAGACATCCATGCGGTGAATTGAGTCGCTCTCGGTACGGGAAGAAGGAGATCAGATAATGAACATCTTCTGGCGGGAAATGACCGCAAACCGCAGGGGCCTGATCATATGGTGCGTCTGTTTATTTCTGCTGGTCGCCAGCGGGATGGCCAAGTACGCAAGCTACTCGGCGGGTGGACAGAGTGCCCAATTGCTTTCGAGATTGCCACAGTCCATGAAAGCCCTGTTGGGCTTCGGATCGTTCGATCCGACAACGATAAGCGGCTACTTCGCCATGCTGTTTCTCTACATTGAACTGGCCGTCGCCGTGCATGAGGCGTTGCTCGGGTCCAGCATCATCGCCAAGGAGGAGCGGGACAAAACGACCGAGTTCCTGATGGTAAAGCCTGTCGCGCGATACGCGATCCTCACGTCCAAGCTTGCCGCCGCCTTCGTTAATGTCGTGATTCTCAATCTAATTACCTGGGGCTCATCTATGGTCCTAGTGCAGCAGTACAACAAAGGCAACGAGATCTCCAGCGAGATCGGCCTGTTTATGCGGAGCATGTTCCTGGTGCAGATCATCTTCTTGGTGCTAGGCACCGCAGTGGCCGCCAGCCAACGCAATGCCAAATCGGCCAGCTCCGTCACCATCGGCATCCTGCTGGTCGGTTATGTGATCTCTCGGATCACCAGCCTGACCGATAGGCTGAACGTTCTTGACGTGTTCTCGCCGTTCCAATATTTCAGCTATGCCAGAATGGTGAACGGGCAAGGTCTCAACCCGCTTATGACCGTCTTGGTGCTGGTGCTTTTTGGGGTGCTTGTCGTATGGACCTATCTCTCGTATCAGCGGCGCGACCTGGGGGTTTGATTCAGCCCCGCCGAGGGTCCCTGCGGTTGACCAGAGCAGGGCCTTTCTCTAAAGGGCCACAGCAGACATCATCCAGCAGCCTGTCAAGGGGGAATGCCTGTGGTTTTTCGGCCCAATCGTACCGATTCGCGGCGCAAACTGTTTAACCAACGAACGAAGGACTCCCTGCCCCAAAGCGGCGAATCGCTTCCTGAACATACGCCCCCGTTAGCCACCCAGTGTTCTGATGATATTCTATACTGCACACGGGTGAAATTTGACGATTTGACGCCAAGACGCTGGGCGTCTCAACACCCGGCTGCATAACGGTTTCCCAACACAATGGCGTGCTCCCACAAACGAAAACTAGGCTCCGCGCGCAGTATAACAAACTATCGACCGATGCGGGGTATCCCCGACCGCTGTTCGCGTGGTCCGTAGAGAGAAGGGTCACGAGGCCTTCCCTCTACTGGCTTGTTTTGCCTGCCCACAAGTAGGAAGGAGAGAGCATTATGCGCATCGCCTTCTACCCGCGGGTCAGTACCCGCGACAAAAACCAAAACCCCGAGACCCAATTGCTCCGCCTCCGGCTGTTTGTCGGCTCCCACCCGGACTAGCAGGTGACCCAAACCCGTGGCAACCAGGTCGGCACCAATGACCTGCTGCATCGGACGGCGTGGAAATCCCTGCAAGATGAGTCCCTCACCCAGCGCTTTGATACCGTGCTGGTGTTTAAGCTCGACCGGTCGGTCCGGTCGGTCCAGCACACGCATGACACGCTCGCCATTTGGGACCCGCTCAACCTCGGATTTCTCAGCGCTCAAGAAGGCTTCGACACCACCACGGCGCTCGGGAGGTTCCTACTCCATCTGATCGCCAGTCCGGCCGAATTACAGTTTAGACACGGCGAAATCTTTGGCCTCTTTGGAGACGGGTGCTGTCCCGATGAAAGACATTCCTGGATGCGGTTGCCCTGGGAAAACAATAATCCTCACGTCGATTACAAGACCCGATTGACTGTATACACCGGAAGCTGACGGTGTATTTCAGGACTGATAGGGTGCTTTAGATCCTCCAACGTCGTGAAGTCCATGGCCAATCGATAATAGGCCTCCCCATCGATCTCCTTTTCTAAGTGGTCGTAGTTCATCATAAAGAGCGAGTGATCGGAAGTCCGCGGAACGTAAAAAACCTCGGTGGAGACACCCTCAAGACTTCGGATAACTCTATTGGACTAAACCGCACTCGACCAACGCCGTCTATGGGCAATCAATCGTGTGAACTCGTAAGAACAAGCATTACCGAAGTAGGGCCCGATCAGGAATTGCACCGGGTGCTTGAGAGACGTTCGATGACATCCCACCATGCCAATCTCCTTCCATCCAGTTCCGCCGCCCTCGGTTTGTCCGTGTATCCTACGACCACGCTTGGTGTTAGCATCAGGGCCAACAGTCTGGGCCACCCGGGCACCCGTTTTTTAAATCAGCGCGAAACGGTTTAGTCCAATAAGTTGTGGTGGTTTCATGTGGCCTCACATAGCCAGTTGACGTGGCGATTCGCCCATCCTAACCGGGGACATCAAGCGATGAAGGCCGCCGGGATTCTGCCGAATCGCCCTCCGGACAGCAATACCATGCATGACGGATGACCTGGCTATCGAAAATATCCGAAGACGGACTCGCTTGGTAATGCGCGTCACGGTCGCGAACTGGAGGATGCGAAAGAACGCAGCCAACAGCACTAGGCGGAGGAGTTACGAAACCTGCTCGATGAAAGGTATGATGCGACCAAGGCGGCTCGGCAGGCGGTGGACCCAGCCCTCCGAGAGCGTTTGCGAGAGCGCTATGATCCATTGATTCGTCAGGGGCTCGAAGACCACCCCGAGACGTTGCCTGCTTCAGGGCACCGATGGCGCCCTGAAGCACAGAAGGACGCGAAACTGACCGGAACGACTTAACCGCGACCGCGAGGCGACGTTACTCTTCTTCGATGACCTTACGGTTCCTTTTACGAATAATATGGCCGAACGCGACCTGCAGAGGCTCAAAGTCCGTCCGCACAGTTCCGGAACGTTTCAGTCAGACTAAGGAGCTCAACCGTTGCGATTGGTATACCTCAATAGTCACCAATTTACGACCGACGACTCGGACTAGCGTGATGTCGCATCACGGCCCATTGTGTCGAACGATTGTTCTTGATGTCGTTCGCGTTTTCGCTATCATGGATGGTGGAAGGCGGTCCGACCCGATGCTTTGCCGACAGAGAGGCGCTGCGGAGACCCGGCAGCTACCCGAAATCTCGCGTCGGGAAAGAAGGCGATGCGAATGCATTACACCCTCTGGATTATTCCATGGTTCCTTGTATTCGTGCTACCAAAGAAGCCTAAAAAGTAACCACCTCCAAAGCGGAGATGGTTACATGTTCAAAACCCATCGGCGTCCGGCAGGGTCTCCTTCCGTCACAAGCGGAAGTGCTGCCAACCCTCCCATCCTGTAACCGCAGGATGGGAGTTTTCTTTCTCTTTTGTTATGCCACGCCTGCATCAAAAATGCAAGTGTCAAAGGCACGTTCCGACAAGGTGAAGGCCCCAAAGGAAACAGGGCCTTAAGCCTAAACCCTCGCTGAATTCGTTCCGGATTAGGCCGCCGTAGGCGTGGAACCGTCCTGAGCCGAGTCACGACAGTGACCGAACCCAAACCGTATCATGACTCGACCCCAAGTTCCCATACGGACAACATGCCCTGACCATCCCCCGCGCGATCGCGCTCTATACGCGCCAAGATCGGGGCATCCCGCTGATGAGTGCTGACGGACCCAAGCCGTGATGGGGAAACTCCCGGCGGTCAACCACCGCAACAGGCATTATCCCACTGACTCCCGGTGTCGGACGGAAATTCTCCTTCCTGGCTATACCCCTCCTCTTTATTAGAATTAGAGACTATTCGCTTACGTGAGGGTTTGCCACTGGGGTTGACTCAGGCCCGATCTCTGCGATTTGGCATGGATTGGGTAATCCCTGGGGCCCTGCCAGTCTCCATTCCTCTCCTAACGAGGTGCTATTGTGGAGACGATTCCTCTCCGTGGGCAAAGACTAAGGTGGGGTGGCGGGCTCGGGGTGTCGACTACCAAAATCCCCAGACCCAGGCGCTATGAAGGGATTGTCGTTACCGTGGCTTCATTTCCACGTTCTCAAAAAAGGCTATCCTGCAGCGTTGAATCTGTGCTTTAACCTCCAGATCGTGAATCTGCTCAAAAATGGAGAGATCCCCCATGGACGGAACTGAGGAATCCGAGCCATCAGGAATATCTTGCGCACCCAAGAACCCGTTAAGCCGAGCCTGGGTTATAAGATATTGCCAGAATAGGTAGGCTACGAACGGAACTAGCTATACTGCACGCGGGTCGAATTTGATGGTTTGATACCAAGGCTGTGCGTGTCTCAACACCTTGCTGCATAATGGTTTTCCACCACTATGGCATTCTTCCAAAAAACGCAAACTATGACCCGCGAGCAGTATACTTTCACACTTCCATCGAAGCGCTTCCGTTTCAATTCCTCATAGGTAGGCTACGAACTTGGCGAAACGAGCGTGGGATGCCGAGGTGGCGGTGTTTCAATTCCTCATAGGTAGGCTACGAACGGATCGAAGCTAAGATCCGTCACAGCTGGGATCCCGTTTCAATTCCTCATAGGTAGGCTACGAACCGGAAACGTTCGGTCTTGGTCGGCGTTCCACCATTCACGAGTTTCAATTCCTCATAGGTAGGCTACGAACATGGGAGTTATAATGCCACTGTCCCAATGGGGAACGCTGTTTCAATTCCTCATAGGTAGGCTACGAACTAGTCAGGTGATTACGAATATGCACTCGGATTTTAATGTTTCAATTCCTCATAGGTAGGCTACGAACCTTCCGACATCCACCCCCGCCGTGACGCCACTTCCGGCGTTTCAATTCCTCATAGGTAGGCTACGAACGCCGTAGACTCTCAGCACGATATTGTCCATGAGGCCGTTTCAATTCCTCATAGGTAGGCTACGAACAACGGATTCCATGCTTTCGTTGTTAGTCCGTCCGAGTTTCAATTCCTCATAGGTAGGCTACGAACGTGACACCTCTCGTTTCACTGGGTTCGGAGATCGGGGGTTTCAATTCCTCATAGGTAGGCTACGAACTTTGAGAGTTTTCTTGTCCATGTTGCCTCCTAGGTCGTTTCAATTCCTCATAGGTAGGCTACGAACACAACTCATTCCAGACTTGTAACGTCGGTGGACTGAGTTTCAATTCCTCATAGGTAGGCTACGAACCGACACCTCCAACCCCAGATAGACCCACCCATTGACCCGTTTCAATTCCTCATAGGTAGGCTACGAACGGTAACGGTTGCGGGAACCATTAATATTGCTACAAACGTTTCAATTCCTCATAGGTAGGCTACGAACGGGACTCCGACAGCAGCACAGGATTTAGTAGATATCGTTTCAATTCCTCATAGGTAGGCTACGAACAACAAACTGGTGATGAGTCAAACAAGTCCTGCTATTAGCGTTTCAATTCCTCATAGGTAGGCTACGAACGGAATTGATATATAGCCCAGTCAGAGGATTCTCGGTAGTTTCAATTCCTCATAGGTAGGCTACGAACGAACCGCCTCTTCTTCCCACGACACCAAGGCCGAAGCCCGTTTCAATTCCTCATAGGTAGGCTACGAACCTGGAACCACACCCGGAAAAATCATCGAAGCGACCCGTTTCAATTCCTCATAGGTAGGCTACGAACCGGAATGCGCTATGCGGTGGTAGCCCACGCTTTTCGGTTTCAATTCCTCATAGGTAGGCTACGAACCCATTTTGCCCTGATATACCGCCATTTGTCAATGAGGGGTCACCGAGGGATTAGTTAACGTGGAGACAAACAAAATCCGTGGATCCATTATAGGGCGGGTGTTTCCGGTTTTTTGACCGTGTCGTCGATCCCCCGGAGTTTTTGCGCTATCGGAGGTCGACGACAAAATTGGCCTGCGATTCCGGAACAAACGTCATGTTATAGGCTGTGCTTCTCATAGGCTATGGCATTTCTTTGTGAAAGATTTGTCTGTTGATTGCTATACACTGATCCTTATTCATCCATCATATTATTAAAGTTTCGCACCCCCATATTACGCCGAAATTTGGCACCGGAGATCGCGTAATCTCTTGGCCTGCTTGACTTTAGCAACCTTCCACGTTGACCGTTTAGCCGACCATATCGAGACTTCGCAGTGGATTGCCTAAGAAGGACTTCTCAAACAGCTCTTGGAGTGCAGCCTATGGCGGCGACTGTTGAAATTGCTGGAGATCCATCGGCCCCGACTCCGCGACGGAGCGAAGGACGGCCTGCAAGCGATCTTCAAATAAGGCCCACCAGCGTTCGGCCACGTTTTTCTCGCGCAACTCGGCCAGAATCCCCTCGAAGAGGAGGCCTAAGGATTCGTAGGCATCGACCCGGCGAAGGTAGGCTAGAAAGATGTAGGTGATACCCCGGAGGGTGACCTGGGCGCTTTGGGCATCCAAGTCCCGAGATTGACAGCGGCCAAGACGTAGGTGCTGCTTCATTTCTTTGAAAAACCCTTCGATGGTCCAGCGAACCGTATAGATTTTCATCATTTTCACCAACGAAAGTGCGGTGTCAGTCGACAGAAAGAGCCGCCATTCCTTAGCATACGGGAATCGGCAGAAGTACAATTTGACCTCCCCGACCCCTTCGTACTGCACGACGACCTCAAAATATCGAGGGTTGAGTTTGCGGCAACGCGAAGCCTTGCCTGCTTTCTGTCACTGGGTCAACAGCGTCTTGGCGTCGACTGCCACGCCTTGGTACTCATATTTGCGCTTGTCCTTGCGCACACCACACCCCGTGCATCGCCTGATGGCGAATTTGCCGAACCGCTTGGATGAACCCTTGGCTGCTGCACCCACTATCGGCCAACACATTGCGCACCCGGAGGCCGTGTTTGACCGCCCGTTTCATCATCGCTATCGTAACCCCTCATTTCGGGCCGATTTGGATGCTCCTCTAATTATCGCAAAAACCGTGTATTCATGCGGGTTTCGCGGGTTTTTGTCGGTATGGTGTCGAGGAAATTTGGTGTATTCTCGGGGGGCGAAACTTAAGTTTTAACAGTCTCATCATGGAGGCGATGGCCTCCCGACCTCACGTAGTCGTGGTTGTCGTCCTCCAGTTTGCCCGAGATCTTCGTCCAAAGTTGGCACATCCAAATCCCATTTTTAGGTCGTAGGCGCAAGAAAAATATCGAATTTTGAATCGCGTATGCAGGATTTGTCAGATCTATGGAGAAGTCCTTCAGAGTTACCAACCGATATGCGATTATGCGATCTGTGTCTGATTATGTTGTAACAAGTTCTTAAGACTAATGGCTATGGAAAATGGAGGCGAAACATGCGAGTTACTATGGAATTCCGCTCAAACAAATCCGAAATGGTCCTGCCCATTCACTATACGGAATGGCTGCAAGCCGCGATCTATGGGTCTATGGGCAATCCTCTTGCTAGGGTAGTGCACGATGAGGGATTTCCTGTTGATAAACGACGTTTTCGTCTGTTTACGTTTTCTCGACTAATCGGGAAGTACCATGTCCAACGAGAGACCATCACGCTATTCTTCCCGGTGTCTCTAGTGATTGCGTCTCCTCTGCCGACGATGATTCAGGAATTTGTCAACTCCATTGTCAGTCGCAGCGAGTTTCGTTTAGGACCGGAGACGCTGTTGCTGTCCAAAGTATCGTTGGATAACGGCCAGCCAAGCCTCAAGACGCACCTACGAGTTCGCACCCTGTCTCCGATCACGGTCCACAGCACGCTGACTAAAGGAGATGGCTCGCGCTATACCGTCTACTATCATCCCCGCGAACCCGATTTCTCCCGTCAGATCACGCAAAACCTGTTACACAAATACCAAGCCATTCATGGTCAACCCTGGGTCCCTTCTGCGCCAGCGGAGGTGCGCGTACAACCGCGTAACGAACCTAAGATGAACATTGTGTACTACAAGGACACGATGATAAAGGGATACAGTGGAACCTTTGAACTGTCGGGTCCCGTGCCCTTACTTCAGGTGGGGTGGGATGCGGGCTATGGCGACCGGGGCTCTCAAGGCTTTGGGTTATTTGAAGCGATCCATTGAGGGGGGCGTTTCTCGTTGTTAATCGAGACGTTAGTCCGGTTAGGAACTCCGTTTATCGACGGGGCAGTTGCTCCCGCCGACCTGATTAGCCAATTGACCAATATCCATGACCAAGCCCGAGATTTTTACCAACAAGTGTTCTTAGTCGAAATCGACGAGAGCACTAGTCGATGTCACGCGTTTCAAGAGTGGGGCAGCCTGGAACAGCGCGAATCGCCGCGGCTCGAGCGTTTTCGACCCGACGGCCGGGCGGTGGCTGCGCCCATCTCCGTTGCCGTGGGAGGAAATGCTCAGGTCCCCCAAGGTCGCTATGCCCTTCCCGCTTATGCGGTGTATAAAAATGAGCAGATTGACAGCAACCAGAAGCTTAACGCGTTTTTGTTAGGACGACTCCCTAAGACTTTTGCTGGCGAGCGTTTAATGCCACGCGTGGCAGAAATCGTCGAGGCATTGTCTCAAGCGTTGAGCCAACCGATTGCGGGAAAATGCCTTTTGGTGCTGTTAGATGTAACCGGTGACACCCCCTATCATCGCCTCGCCAAGAGCGAAGCTCCTCTTCCACACTGGACCCATCTTACCCATAGCGCAGACGCTGAACAGCAGATCTACGTGGATCTGACGCAAGTTCTAAAGCAGTTGTGGTGGGCCAAGTTAGAAGAGGGGGCCCAATACGGCCACCATTCAGACTCGCGGTGTAGCCTATGCGGCACAACTGGAGAGGTCGTCTCGATCTATTCGAAAGCTTGGCCGTGGTTTAGCATTACCTGGACCGCCCCTCTCTCCAATGAACTGAATCCGAGCCACCTCAACGAAGCCATCGGCTTGTGTGAGCACTGTTCATCCGCCCTTTCCTATGGTGGCAAGCTGTTCAGCGACTTGTCGCATCCGCTCCCGGCTTCGATCATGAATGACGCCTTTGCGCTGGGTGTCGATACCAAGTCCAAAGCCAAACAGGCCACCCCAATACAAGGTGTGGCCTTGCCCTTTCCGGTCCTAGACCGAGGCCTCGATGGTGCCGCGTACCGGCGCGATTACATCAATAGTGTGCATCGTATGCGTGAGCCTAATGGAAATGACTCGGGACCCGTACGCCATCTAAAGCAAATCTTCGGCTTTGAATCGATTTTGCCTGAGGCATTGGTGGACGAGGCCTACCGCTTCTCTTTGTATTATTACACGCGGTCCAATGCCGATGTGCAACTCTGGGCGACCATCGACGCTGTGTCTCCGGTGCATCTACAACATCTCTCGGATTTGATGGAGGGTCCCCTCCTCGAAGCATACCGGTCGCTCGACGGCAAGGGCGTACCAGCAATTCCCAATTTAATCGCCCGCGCCTACGGCGCCGGCCATCTCTGGCAGTCCCTAGCGCAAGTCCTTCGGGGTGAGAGTTTGAAACGAACGCGATTTCTTCGCCGCATGGCACTGGCTCTGAGTCAAGCCGGTAAACTTTCCGGGGGACCGCAAGGCGTGCTGCTCCTCCGTCAAGCGGCACAATTCTATGTGCTCTACAACCTATTTTGGACCGAGTATACCCATCTCATTGGAAAGGAAGAACCGTCGATGCAGACATGGCAAAGTCTTCAAAAAATGGCCGATGGCCCTGCAACCCAGATCGCGTTTGAGAATGTCGAAGATCTGGGATTCGTCATTGGTCATTTGGTTCGAAGATTTGCTCGGCAATTTTATGCCGATAAGCAGAATCAAAAGAAAGACTTTCTTAGAACTCGAGTAATGACCTTTGGTTCGTCCCTCACCCCGGAGGCCATCGGATACAAAGCACTGGGCCAGGTGCAAGAGATTGCACTCAAACTCGATATGCACCTGAAAACCGATTTTCGCCAGCAAATCGCGGCCACGTTGGCCGAGTTTGTCCGCCTGGAAGATACGGTCCACGCCCAACGGGATGCATTTTTGTCCGCCTTTTGGGCCGGCTATGGCCTCTATGGAATCGGACAGGAACGATCGGAGGGTGCCGATGAATCAGACGAAGATACCCTAGACGAGGAGGCTACATTCTAATGCCTACGATCCCTAGCAGTGAGATTCTCTTTGTCAAATCCTCCAAGGACGGAATCCCCAATCGCGACCCGTTGGCCGAGAGCGACGCGCGTCGTCTCTTTGGCGAAGACGACGGTCGCATTTCGCTTTCCGACGTCAGTATCAAGCGCGACGTGCGCGATTACGTTGAAGCGCGGTATCCTCAAGGTGGCGCCGATCAGACGCACCACATCTTTGTCCGCGAGGAGCGAACCCCAGACGGCAAATTGATGGGGCGAGCCAGTCTGGTGCAGCAAATCTTTACTCGCGCAGGAGTCGACGCCAAATTACTTAAGCAACCCGATGAAAAAAGCGCCGCACTCTGCCGCCATGCCTTTGATGTCCGCACCTTTGGGGCCGTCTATTCCGTATCTAAAGAGAACTTTCATCTTACCGGCCCAGCTCTGAAGCATAAGGTGGTATAGACCGCAAGAGAGCGCCACAAACTGACTGGAATTCGTGGTTGAAACCTCCGAGGGGGAGTGAGTGTCAGCCCTTTGAAGACCCCTGCCATGGTTGGAACAGGACCCATCGGCGTTCCGGGCACACTGAAGAAGAAGGGGCCAGCCCCTTCGATTTTTGAGAACGAATGCAGTTGATAGA
>JAMCVM010000105.1 GCA_023475835.1 Bacillota bacterium
GAACGAGCGCACGCTCAAGCCTTCGCTATTTTAGGTTCAGGTACTGCAGATTGTAAAAGTTTCCGAAAGCACCGATGTCGGGATTGGGATCGACATTTTGCAGACCCGGCTGGACCAGATAGTTGTCGTCTTCGTAGTTCAGCGGCACGATGTAACCTGACGCCATTAGCGTGTTGGAAATTTTGGCCGCCAGTTTTAGGGCTTGTTGGCCGGTAGAACTCCAAAGCACTCCGGTCCAGGACCAGATGTCGTATTGTAATTGCGGCTCATGAGTCATCACGTATGCCTGATCAACTAAACCGAGGCTGGCATCGCCTGGGCTGGAAACATACGTGCCCACCCATTTCCAGAAGCTGACCCAGTCGGCGTGCTTTTCCGCGGGCGTTTTAGCAGTCTTGTAACTGGCCACGTAGTTGTTCAAAGTTTGGTCGAGAGTCAGACTGCCTGGGCCAAGACCTGAGTTGTTGTCGAAGAAGTCCGCAGGCTGCTTCTTCCAAAACGCCATAATGACGGGAATCGCCTTTTTCGCAGCGGAGATAATCGGTTGCCACTGCGAAAATTGAACGCCTTCTTGCGCATTGCTGGGGTTGCCCCATGCCTTCACTTCTTGGGGATCATAGGTGTAGAAAAACCAATTTTCGGCATGATCACGGTATGATTGCGGCCCAATCGCGCCGCTAGCCCACTCCGTCACCCATTGGTTAATCGATAGGGGGTAGGAACCGGGATCCGCTCCGGCCCAGTTTTCACCGCCAGAAGCGATGTCATAGCCGGGAAGAATGCCTTTGAGCATGCCGTCTGTGCTGAGTTCTCCCCAAATCGTTGGATTCTCCACCTGGATCGTAAACTTTAGGCCGAGATTTTGTTTCAGTTCCGCGGCGACGGCCTCAGCCATGGGCACATACTGAGGATTACTGCCTGTTCCGGTGCTGGTATCGGTATACAGATAAAGGGTAGGCATCCCTTTACCATTGGGATATCCGGCCTTGGCTAGAAGGCGCCTTGCGGCGCTCACATTGAACGAATATGGGTTGTGCTCGTATTTGGCTGGCGGCCAATCCGGGATCGCCGGAATCGAAGTCGCGCTGACCAACCCACTTTCGGCTTCGGCAGCGATGGGCTGGCGGTTGATCGCCATGGCAATGGCCTCACGGACCAGCTTGTTGTTGAGCGGTGAGGGATCGACCGACTTGTCCCACTCCAAGTAATTGATGTCGCCCACCGGAGTCTTATGCAATTGACTCTTCATGTGGCCTTTGGCGTAGACATAGTCTGCCGCCGAAGTAATCAACGCCGTGCTCAGCGAATGTCCCAAGTAGTCTTCCACCGGAACGGTTGGAGTCGGAATCACGTCAATTTGGTTGACATTGCCAACATTATATTCCCCTGGAGCTCCGACGTAGTCCTTATTCCGAGTCATCTTAATCTCGCCGTTGATAGTGAAGGAAGAGACGACGTAGGGCCCATTGCCGACGAAGTTCTGTGGCAAGTACCAAGTCGTCGGATGCGCCGTCACCGACGGTGGATAAAGCGGCATCGAGGAGCTAGTGGTCAAAAACGGCAAAATATCGAGCGGTGCTACCAGATGCATCTGAAGCGTATAGTTGTTGATGACTTTCAAACCTACTTCAGAGGCAGGCACCGCCCCACCATGATAAGCCCAGGCGTTGGCCACCTGACCCATGGCACCCGACCACAGAGCGCCGGTACTATCTTGGGGCGAAGCCAGCCGCATCCAGGCATAGTAAAAGTCCTGAGCGGTCACCGGTTGGCCGTTGGACCAGCGGGCATTATGCCTTAAGTAAAAGGTCCAGACCATATCTCCATCGCTGGCCTTCCACCCCGACGCCACTTTCTTTTCAATTCGGCCCTGCTTATTATAGCCGACCAGTCCTTCAAACAAGGCGCCCGCGTCAAGCAATTGCTGCGGTCCCCATTGGGCTGGGTCCAGGGTAGAGGTCGCTGGTTCCGGAATGGTCACGATTCCCGAGGCCGCCATCGCCGTACCAGGGTTCACCAAGGTCATAAGCCCCATACTCCCCGTCATCGCTAACGCGATGGCCGCAGAAAAAACTCGTCTAGATTTCATCGGTTTCATCCTCTCCTCATTGTGAACGCGTAAATTACTACATCAACGGATTCGCCGTTGGACTAGCCAACACACAAAACCACCGACTCATAGCGACCTCGGCACACGCCCCCCTATCTTTCATCAAGACGTTAAACCGGATTAAGCATCGCCCGTTTTAATTTCAAACCATGATGGTCCTTCTTTCGATATCGCGGTTGCGAAGAGATACGCTGTGGATTGTAGCATATAGAGAGATAAATGAGATCATTTAACATGAAATATTTTATCCTTAAAAATGGTAAGACCTAAATATTTCCCAAAGCCTTGCTATTACTCGGTTTCATGGCCTTTAGATCAGACCCCGTCACGATAATTTGCCGGTTACTCCGGCATTATCCAAACCCATACCGAACCCATTTACCCCAGTGATGCTGGCTCTCATCCGTTGTCGAGGAAGCTTTCGTGCTCAGCCATCCCCCTCATTATCCACGCCAGCGCTGTGTTGTTCCATCAATCTGTCAAACCTGTGCTCCGTGCTTGGATCTCGCTTGACCCGCCTAGGTGCTGAGCTTGGGTCAGCTTAAAGCCTCTCCTCCGCGATCCTTGAGGTCAAACGCGTTCGGGAAAATCCTAGGTGAAGGGCCCCCTCTGATAGCGAGCGTCCGGTCCCCAGGCTTCTCGTCAATCGCCACCCATGACCGTAACCGATTCGCGCAATCGGGCCGTGCACGCTAAGCGTGTGTAGACAGTGATTTGAGCCGCTAACGCGCCGACGCCGGGCATCCTAATGAATCCTTATCCCGTCGATCGTTTCCACGCGCCTCCCCCCTCTAATC
>JAMCVM010000077.1 GCA_023475835.1 Bacillota bacterium
GGCAGCGCTTTTGGTCGATCCTGACCGTGACGATGGCCTCGAGAATGCCATTCGCGAGGCCCTGACCAATGAAGCGACCCGCCGCCACCTGATTGCCCGGGGGATGGCTGAGGCTCAGCGTGGCCGATGGACACCAGTAGTCAAGGCGTTCTTAGCTTGGATTCGAACCCTGGAGAGTGTGAAATAGGGAGTGGAAGTCGCGGATTGGTCGGCACAATGCACAATGGATCCTCCTGTCGTGAGCAATCGTGTATCGGCACTCTCTGAACAAACGCCGCGCTCGACCTGTCTCGACCTCTTATTCCGTGGACCTGGAGCTTTCGGGCTGATGGCTAAGTTCGGCCTACGGGGCTGACCGGCCATTGGCGGCTTATCCGATGGCGAAACGTCTTTAGGGTTAAGGCGGAGCCTACCAGCCACACCGAGGCCCAGATTATCGCAATCGCCGCTGGGTAACCGACCCCGAGACCGTGGCCAGGCGTCTCGAAGGGATATTCTCCGAGGAAGGTCATCGGCGAGTAGGCAACCGATGAATAGGTTGGCATGTCAAGCGAGCCCAAGATAAAAAGCAGCCAAGTGGCGGTAGCGGCCACATAACTCCTGGGTGTCAAGGTGGCGAGAAAAGCTTCGACGATGCCTACGGAGGTGGCCGCGATTGCGGTCACGGTGGCTACCAAGATCGCATACAGGGCAGAATCGGCGTGGTACAAAGTGGCCAGCAGTGGAGGATGGAATCCCAGTTCCAAGTGACTGGGGACGGTCGAGTATAACAAAAAGGTCGTCGCCAAAGCGAGGAGTTCCGCGCTTAGGACCATTAAAAACCCCAAGAGCGAAGCACTCCAAATGTTGGCGGCGATATCGACGCGTAGGTTGGTAAACTCAAGAATCCGATCGACTAAGCCTGTTCTTCGGTCCCAAGCCACGGATGCCGTCATCACCCAAGGCACCCACCACGGTAACGCGAAGACGAGACACCTCTGTGAAAAAATCCCTAAAAACATATTCGATGGATGGTAGAGTGCGCGATGCGCAAAACATCCGTGCGAAGGACTGTCTTCCAGTCCCCGAGGCACCAACAACGTCGGTAACGACGGAGCGATACCGTCCACGTCCTATCCCTTCTTTACTGTATACCTAGATGTAAAATAGGTATTGATTCCTAGGTATAGGCTTTGTCAAGAAAAATCGTTGGCACGATGACCCACCTACCAGGATATTTTCGGGCTTTTAGGTACCCGTTCAAAAACGGTCGTCACAGCCAAGATGAGGTCGGCCTGTCGGCCTCTTTCAGATACCGGGGTTTTCGTGAGCTGCAAACTATAGGAGGGGCAATCTCTCACGCGCTTCGCCCATGTCGCATGACGCGAAGGATGCCGAGTTCCACGGTTTGGAACCCTAATTCAACCGGTTTTAGTCCCCAAGATTGCAGGGCTAGTGGTACACGCGAAACCTCGCAGACGAGCTAAAATCCTCGTCTGGGCCATTTCCCGGAATAAGGCGCATGACCCCAGCACTATGCTAAGACTCGGTAAAACCCCAAACCGTCACGATGATTTTCCCTGAAATCGGCCCAACGGATCCGTGAGTTAGAATCTCATGAGGTAGTTCCCGTTAAAAGCAAGAGGAGATGGCGCCGATGAACAAGAAGGACAGCTCATGAGTCACCTGAGAGTCGCTGCCACTTCGTGCAATGTCTTGGAGCTACCGGGTTTAATGAGGCCTGAGGCGTCATTGAAAAAAATTTGAGGGATTCGTGCTTTGCGAAAAAAGGTCTGCTATAATCAAAACATGAATTTTCCCAAGGAGGTGATCCTACGTCTACCACTGAATCACCGGATTCTGATTTATGTAAGGTTCATTGGCTTTCTGAGGGATCACCGTCGGCATCAACCAAGACTGTCTAAGTCGGCGGTTTGTAGTTGGGTTGAGTGTTCAGCGGTGAAATCGAAAGAATGACGCCCCTCTTAGGGGCGTCATTCTTTATTTGGGCTATGAACCGGTCGAATCTTTGCCAGTTTCCAAGGTCATAGAGAGAGATAGCGGGGCAAGGACTGCGGACGATTAAATCGGGTAACAACGGTCAGCCTGAGATGGGATTTAAAGATGGTAGAGAGGGCACGAAGTTGAGTGTAGGCCACAAGAACCCAGATGGTTTCAGAGTTTAGCAGCAGCGGCAGATATTGCCGGGTTGTATGGGCGAGTTGTGGCTTTTAGGAAAGCGTCAGCGGTCGATAGTGGCTGGAGTCCGTCCAACCCCGCGATCGTGAGCGGATCCATCGCGCGAATATTGGCCTTTAGCCGCTTTAGCAGCCATGCTAATGGCCAATGACGATCTTGATGGAGGGATATCCCTGCTCGGGAGATTTAAGGCATCGGTGCCCACTGAATCCGGCTACGCCCCAATTTGCCAATGGGTCTGCCCAAGAAGCGATGGAATTGGAGCCAGTCAACAAGTGGGGAGCGGCTTTGACGCTTGGATTGGGCCGTGGCGGCGAAGGGCGTGGGCCGAAACTCTGCAAACTTAGATAACGGATGGAAAAGGGGGGGTAGGGATGTCGCTCTGGGATGCCATGGGTTTAGCTAATAAACGGGTGTTGATTTTACATCATGACGATTTGGGGGTGACTCATGCGCAAAATCAAGCTTATCTCAGTCTCAAAAGGCCCAGCGGGTCGGTGATGGCACCGAGTGTTTGGGCCACCGGGCTGGTGGGTATAGCTGGCGCCGATCTTGGGGTTCACGTGACCTTGACGTCAGAATGGGCGGCACCTAAGTTGCGTCCGATTTCGACGGCCCCGAGCCTTCGAGATAGTGCTGGGTTCTTTTGGCCGACGTTGAACCAAGCCTGGGGGCATATCGATGCGAATGAGGCTGCGATAGAGATTGGGGCCCAGATTGAAGCGGTCCGGCGTATGGGTATCGAGCCAACGCATCTCGATGCACACATGGGGGTGGTGTTCAGACCCGATATTGCCGCCCGGTTTGTCGCTTTAGCGACGGAGTTGGGGATGCCGGTGGCCGCAGCATCGAATCTCGACGAACTGCCCGTTCCCGAAGAATTCAAGTCTTTGTTGACCGATATTCGCGAGCGGGCTGACCTTCCCCAGATCGAGATTATTGATAGCTACGAGGCTCCGGCGACTCGTCGCCGGGAGTGGTATGTCGACCGTTTAAGTCGGTTAGGCCCCGGAGTCTACCATGTGCTTCATCATGCGCAGAAGGATACGGAAGAGGGCCGGCAACTAGGCGACTGGGAGAAGCGCTTAGCAGATTTGCAAGCCCTTTCCGACCCGGTGGTGATGACTGTACTCGATGAGTTTGTTCCGCTGACCTACGCCGAGATTGGCTATGCGATGCGACATTACGGCGAGGGTTGAGGCGGGTCGCCCGGCCAATCTACGGTCACGATCCAACGCGGACCGTGCGGCTTAGCCCAGTCTTTGGGGCGTGGGCTCCGAGGTTGGTCTTCATCCACAACCACAAATCCTTCGCGGGGTGGGATGCCTAAACCCCGTTGACCCAATTCTGCGAAGCGCTGACGCCAATCCTCGCGAGGACTTTCTGCTACGACCGCTTGAATGTCTCGAAACTCTTGCCAATATTGATTGCCGACGGCTAGGTCATCTTTGCCAGCGTAAAATCGGCAAGCGCTGACCGACACCCCTTCCAAACTTTGAGGCGCCCAGCGGTCCAATACGCGTCGGCAGATGGCCTGAGCCGCCTCGTTCTCAGGACTTTCAATAATCCAATATTGCTGCCACATGATAGGCAGTCCCCCTTGCCGCTCAGACGATAGGTGATTAAAGGACGCATTGAGCGTGCCTTTAGTATAGCCCACCGCTTTGGCGTAGAGTGAAGCGCGGAGTTTGAGGGCACGTTGGTGAGGCATCGCACATTCTATGGGCGTGTCTGGTGGGATGATCGGAGGCGTGCCCCTCTGGATCCTTGCCTCGCATGCTTAGGTCGTCAGGCTGGGTTCGGATTATTGTCATGGCCCGTCGAGGTTTCTTATTCGCGCTGAATCTCCTCGATCTGGGATGGCGCGAATGGGCCCCGGCCTCATCGCTAAATGGTGGAAGGTGCAACGGAGGGCGAGACGGGACGGCACCTGTTCCGAGACATTCCCCCGAGACTCTTTTATCCGACGGGGTGCAGCAGAGTTGCCTTAGAATCCTTCGACCAATGGTTTCATGGAAGAATCCGCGGTCGATGCGATTTCATTGGGACCGCACCCCATGGGATGACACCCCATCGGGGATTGGATTCGGAATGCTCTATTCGATAAATTTGGACGTATAATGGATAACGTGATGAATTCGTCATGGCTATTAGACTTTATCGCAGATGGTAGGGTGTAGCGATGATGGTGAGACGCGGTGCGTGGTTTTAGAGGAGGTGCGCAATGGCCAAAAAACTCCCCGGGACGCCACCGTCCCTCGCTTGGGTTCCGAAAGAGCGACTGCAAGTGAGCGTGGCTTCTGGCCGCCTGTGTTGGCCCGAGCCCTGGGAAGCACGTGTGGACGTGTTTTGGCGCGAAGAAATCGAGAAGACTTCGCCCCAATTCTTCTGCGGACCTTTGCTGACTGTGCTCGGCATCACTTGGGAAGCCACCGTACAGGTGCAGGCGCAGTTTACCGATTATGCCCACTTTCTTTATAGCCGCCGTTATGGTCAAGGGATGGCCGAACTCGCGGTCCGGCCGGTGTTCGCGGCTGCGCTGCCGATTACCTTAGATGACCGTCTGGTGATTGGTAAGATGGGAGCGGGAACTCACCGTCCTGGTCGCATCCAATGCATCGGGGGGACCGCCATCGACGGTGATGTCAAAGGTGGCGGTTTTGACGCCGAAACCTCCGCGGATCGGGAGATGTTGGAAGAGATTGGCGTCGGACGGGGCGATGAGAGCTTATCGGAACGTGGCGTGGTGGGTGCGACGGTGGATCCTGAGGGTGGGGTGGCGGTGGCCGTGGCCTATGACGTGCATCAATCTTGGCCTCGGTTTCGACGACGCATCGAGAGCTTTTTCCTCCGAGAACGAGAAGAAGGGCGGACCACGGAACTGGATGAAGTCCTGGCAGTGCCCTTGGGCACTGACGGCATCGCTCAACTTAACGCTTGGGGAGATGTAGGCCCACGCTACCTTCGAAGGTTCCTGACCGTGCCCGAAATCTCTCATCACGTGAATGACCCTCGCGGAGTGGTGGGGGAGTGACTGGACCGAGCTACGTAAGCTCCGCGCGCTCGACTCCGCGCTCAAGGCACTTTGGCTCATTCTTTAGAACTCGGTCATGGTGGGGCGTGGTGCTTTTAGCGTTGGCTTCCGCCGTAGCGTGGTGGATGCCTTGGAACTTCATCCCCTATGGAGCGAAGGCGTCGCCGATGGTGGGGGTGAACCCCAGCCATTTGGCCGTGGTGGAACAGGGCGTCAACGCCTACTGGAACTCCTACTGGCGAGATAAAGGGCTTACTTTAACCTCTCTTCGAGTGGTCCAAGGCAGCATTTATGGGATCGAGGGAGGCCATCGCGTGCTAGCCGTGAGTGCCAAAGATGGTCGAGTTGCTTGGCGTCGAACCCTAAGCCAACCGATTTCCGCGCCCTTAATCATCGCAGCGGGACGAATCCTAGTGGTGACGAAACGGGGAGGGTCGTCGACTTTGCTCGCTCTCTCTGCAGCCAGTGGCAAACCGCTATGGCACCGCCGGATGAAGGCCGAGTCCAAAGTGGCTTATACCCAGGGTCAGATCTGGGTGGTCGGTGGGGGAAAATTAGTGGACAGGTCTCCAACAACCGGTAGGCCAGTGAGTAGCCGCTCTATCAGCGGCTTGGCCCGCCCGTCGTCCCTGCTGGCCGTTGGCCCTAGCCTTTATATTAGTGACCGCAGCCACGGGCAGGTGGCCGAATATCGGCTCGATTTGACGACTCATCGGCCGGTATGGAGGACCTCCCTCGGTCTCGGCTTTCGGGTGGGCGTGGCTACCCTCAGTGGCTCGACTTTGGATCTTCCGATTTTGGCCGAGCGTGCGGGAACGCTCGCGATCGTAGCGCTGTCGCTAAAAACCGGCCACATGCGCTGGCAACTCACGTTAGGCGTGCTGCCAGCGCCGCCGTCTAAGTCCGCCGGCGCCGGGATGCTGGTCTCGGCAGATGGAACCCTTTATTTAGCAAGTGCGCTGACCCATGCCATTTACGCGGTGGCACCAGGGCCCGGTCGGCTGTTATGGCAAAATGAGTTGGGGCAGGAGCCTTTAATGACCACTCCCGTCGTCGTGGCAAACCAGGTAGTGGTGGGCGACCAAACCGGGGTTCTATGGGATATCGATCAGAAGAGCGGCCAAGTGGAACATCGTGTCAAGCTCACCGGATCATTTTTCCCTGAAGTGCCCTTCTTAGTGGGAAGGACGCTCTATGTCTCCACTTCCGGCCGCGGGGCGGAATTAGCCGGTGTTCGGTTCGGGCGGGTGGTGCCCAGCTTGGCCGGAGGATATCAAATTGGCGACCGCCACTAACGGTTTGAGGCAGGAATTAGGCATAGCTCGTCTAATAGATTTTGTCTGCGGTCGACCTCCCAACGGTGAGAACGCAATGAAAAGAGGCCAACGATGAGAGCTGAAAGCCTATGGGGTCGATGGGCTGGACCCGGATTAGCGGTAACCTTTGCCCTGGCCACCAATGGGGGTTGGATGTTTGGCCCGCCCGTGCCCAGAGTGTCGATCTGGATGGACGCCGTGCGTATGACCAAAACTCAAATTGTCAGAATGCCGGCCATCAACCCCTCCCGCCGGTGGGACGGGGTGGTCTATCTTCGTCCATCAGATGTGGCCAACTTGGAGGCTCGGGCGCGGGCGGTATCGAATCCTTCATCCCCTCAATATCACCATTTTTTGAGCCGATCGGAAGTGGCCCACCAGTTTTCACCGACGCTTGAGGAAGTCCGCTCTGTCGAACAAACGCTCAATCGTGAAGGCTTTCGGGTTCAAGGCGCCACCGGCCTCGGCCTCGGCATTCGCGTGTCGGGGACCGTGGGATTGGTGGACCGGGTATGGTCCGCAGGCATTCGCCGAGATGCCGAGGGCCAAGGGGTGGAGACTCAACCGATTGTCCTTTCTGGTGTGTTGGCGCAATCGGTGAGTTATATTAGTGATCTGGCCCCGTCGTCCTATACGGCACCGCCAGTGGTCAAAAAGCCGCATTCACGCTCTCGTCATCCAGTCAATGTGATTGTTCAAAGTGTGAACAAAAATATTTCGGTGTCCGCTGAGGGGCCGACATCGGTCCCTAGTGGGCAGAACATCCTGATCACGGTATCGGTAGTCAACCCCACGACGCGGTTTCCCTTGAAGGGGTGGAATATCTCGGCGAATCCCGATCCCAATGCGATATTGTCGAGCTATCAAGTGAGTGATCTCAATGGTAATTTAACGTTAAACAAGTCGGGAAGCGACGTCTTGGTGCTCTCCTCATCTTCGCCCTATTCGGGTAACTGGCAGATTTCCGTATCGAGCGGAAATATTAGCTATGATGCGACTATCAAGGGACTATCCTGGACCGGACCTACCGTAATTAGCAATGACCTTTCTCCAGAGCAGGTCAACACGGCTTACGATGCGAACGGGTTGGTGGCCGCTGCTAGAGCGGCTGGCGGGATGCGTATCGGGATTTTTGCCGATTCGAGCCCGACTTTGTCGGATTTGTCGCTGTTTGAGAAGCGATATCATTTGCCAACCTCTAAGGTTAACGTGGTGTCGGTCGACGGTGGTGAAAAAAAGCCGTTGTCGGGCTGGCATGGCGAACTGATGTTGGATATGGAACGCGCGATCTCTTCAGCCCCCGGAGCCACTTTAGACTTGTATACCGTGCCCCCTAACGGGTCCATTACCGATACCGTGGCAGCGGCGATTAATCAAGACGTCGATCAAGTATTTAGCATCAGCGCGGTCGAACCGGAAAATTCGGTCACATCGCGGCATTTGGCGGTGTGGAACGCGTTGATGGCCGAAGGCAGTCTGGAAGGCATCACCTTCATCGCCGGGTCCGGCGATTCGGGGCCTTATGGAGATCCGTCAAGCAGCGTGGCCGATACCAATTGGCCTGCGTCTAGCGATTGGGTGACGGCGGTCGGGGGGACCCAACTCGGCCTCAATCCGACAACGGATGCGATTGAAAGCCAGTGGGCTTGGAGCCCCGATGGTCTGTGGGACAATCAAATCGATGGTTCTGGCGGTGGCTACAGTCGGATTCAACCGGTTCCGGTTTGGCAAAAAGGCATCGTTGGGGCGGACGCGACGGGCCGTGGGGTTCCTGACGTGGCTTTTCTCGCGGCCGAACCCTATTATGCGGCGATTGACAACGGAGTCTGGGAAGGCATGGCCGGGACCAGCGCGTCCACGCCGACGTGGGCGGGCTGGGTGGCCGATATGGCGGTGTTAGATGGCCGCCCAGGCTTTATGAATCCGGCCATCTATAGTACCTATACCCACGACCGCAGTGCATTTTACTCCGTGATTCACGGTGGAAACGCGCTCTATCAGGCCGGACCAGGTTGGAACCCGTTGACTGGCCTGGGGTCCGTGGTGGTAGATCAATTTTGGCAACAAGATGATATCGCCGCGGCCTCAGTTAGCGCGTCGACAAAACGGGTTCGTGTGGGATCGACGGTCATTTTGACGGTACGGCTGAAAAATCGGAGAGGGGTCCTGGCCCCGGTGCCGGGGGTACCGATTAAACTGACTGGGATCGCACCGAGTGTTTCGGTTAATAACCAGGCGGCCGGTTTGAGTGCCGTGGTCGACAGCAATAGCTCTGGAGAAGCCGTCTTTTCCGTCGTCTCTCGGCAATTGGGGACGTATCATCTCTCGGTTTCGGTTGACACCGGTGGGCGCTCTCCGATGAAGCCCAAAACGGTGACGATGGACTGGACGCGTGCATCGTCCCCCCTATTGCCGTTTGTGCACAAAAGCGCAGTCTTAGACTCGGCCGACGTGACTGCCGAGAGCTTGTTTCCTACCGGGGTCTCGTCTCATACCGCCGTGGTGAGCCAAGATCCCCTGCTTACTCCAAAGCTGGCATTGGACACGGTGGCCCTGGCCCGGGCGGTAGGTGGACCGGTTCTTTTCGCCAACCGCCAAGGCGTCCTCTCCTCGGCAACGATTGCCACCCTGAGACGCTTAAATATTTCTCGGGTAGTGGTCGTCGGAAATTTGCAGCCGTCCACTTTGGGACTCCCACGCGATATTGCCATAGCCTCTCGCATTTGGACGCCGTCGACCGCGACCCTCTTTTTGCAGGTGGCGGAGGCCACCGTGGCCCATACGGGGGTCCATGGGGTGGTTTTGGTCTCAGCCCGGGCTCCTCAAGTAGAGCAAATGGCTGCCGCGGCGTTGGCGAGCCATCGCCGCGTAGGCATGTTGCTATTGCCAACGGGCGCGTTGGGGGCCGCCACGCTTCGGTTTCTTGCGGCCGAAAAGAGCGTGTGGACAATTGGGACGCTAAGCCTGCCCAAAACGGATCATCTTCGTACCGTGGCCATTCAGGCCAAGTCTCCTCTGGCCACGGTCCTCCAAGTGGACCGTTTGAATCATGCAGGGCCTGAGGACTTGGTGGCGTTCAACCAAGACAGTCAAACCAGTGCTTTGGCGGTGGTGATGACGACGGAACTAGCCGCCAGTTGGCGTTCTGCCTTGGTTCCGGTGAATACTAAGACGATGCCGGCTTTGAGTCAACAGTATCTTTCCAGTCTCTCTCGGTTGTCTATCGAAAATCTCTTCTTAGTTGGTTTGACCACGCCGATCGCCAGTGGCGTCGAGCATGCGCTGATGGGCGCTTCTTCTCACCACTCAAAGGCCAAGGCCTAAGACTGGAGGTCAGGTAGTGGGGTTGGGGGTGAGGTGGTGGACCTGGCAAGACGGGGGCGTCGAGACCATGGCGGCCGGATCCTCATGGGTGAAGGGGCGGTTGCGCCGAAACTCCCCGGCACGCCTAATTTTCCACGATAAGGTGGCTATGGCGATGGTCCATGGCGGCTTAGCACTCGTGGCGGATAAGTTTGCGTGATCTCTTGCGCTGAGGCTGACTAAGGAATGGTTCTTTGAATGACAGGAAAGGCATAGGTAGACTCTTTCGCGGCGCGGGTCTAGGCACAGTCGGTTGGTGGGAGAAGCATTCTTCGCCGGCCGCAGGCCTAGCAGGAGCCGACTATCGATACGGGCGGATACGGCTCGTCACGAATTATTTGAATGGGAAATAGGCTCGCAGTCCGCCACCGTCCGTTAAGTCCCCATTGCGCGTTGGGCCATGCGCCCCGACCGATTTGAGCGATTAGCGACTAAAGTAGTCAGGAAGGACGCAGGCCGGGGTTCCGAAAACGGTTGTCGGTCGCAGGTTGTGAAAAAAACCAGGATGGAAGAATATCGAAGAAAACGACGCTGGCCCAAAGGCTAGCGTCGTTTGGATTTCGGGTGGGTTAAGAAGCCGGAGAAATGCCCAGGTCGGTTGCGACGGCATTGGCATAGGTTGGGGTAATCGCTTGCACTCCGCCGACGACGTCGGCGTCACCGACTTGACCCGTTTCGCCAGCCAGCCATGCGGTCTCTTGGCTTTCCATGGCACTGGTACCTGGAATGAGGAGGACCGCCGAGTCGGTCATGGCCGCCACGGGAGCGGCCGTTAAGGCGTCGGGGAAATCGGTACCGGTGGCAATGTAGAGATGGGTCAGCGAGATTTTACTGGCAAAGTACTCAAGTACGGCCAAATTGGTGCCATACACGGGACCGGCCGCGGCCTGCCCCTGGATACGTACGCTTTGGATGTTGAGGGCGGCGAGTTGTTTGGTGATGCTCGCAGGCAGTTCGGTGGTGTCTCCAATGAGATAGACGGAAGTGACTCCGAGCGTCTTTAAGGCGGCGATGGTAGAAGGCGTGAGCGGGGTGCTCTGACTTTGACCATTGGCTAAAAGCAGTGGCCAGCCTTGACTGGCGGCAATCGGAGCCACCGAAAGGGCGTTTGGGAAACTGTCGCCGTTGGCGATGACCGCGATGTGGCTGGGGGCGCCTAACGCCTCGGCAATTTTGGCTGCCGTACTAAAGCGCGAAGCTCCGGCAAAGCGAGTGACGGTGTATCCGTCTTGGCCTAACGTGGTGGCGACCCCCGTCGAGATGGCCGCCGGTCCTCCTAACAACACCACGTTCTTAGCCCCCAGATTGGCCAGTTCTTTGGCGGTGGCAGGAGTCAAAGAGGTGGGATCAGTAAGCAGAATCGGCGCCCCCAAGGCTTTGGCCAACGGTGCACCGGATAAGGCATCAGGATAGTTCGTGGACGTGGTCAAGAGGACCGTGTGGGCTTGAGACAATACCGAATTGGTTAGTTGGATCGCGGTCTGATAACGGGAGGCTCCGGCGAGACGGGTCACGGTGGGTACGGCCACCGTGACCGGCGTGGTCGCTACGATTTGTCCGCTGGGATCGGTGACGGCGACCGAATCGGTTCCCGCCGCCGACGGGGTCAAGCTGATGGCGGCTTGCCCCGCTGCATTGGTGGTGGCGGTGTGATTCAAGAGACTGACGGTGAGGTTGGCGACGGGAAATCCCGTGCCTTGGGTCACCGTGACCGTCTCGGTCGCGCTCGCCCCGGCGTACAGGGTGGGTGAAGAGAGCGTCACTCTTAGGTTGGGATTGGCCCTGACATTGGTGCCTTTCGAAAGCGTGGAGAAGTATTGGGGATCGGCTTCGCCCATGGCCCATAAGGACACTCCGGCCAGTCCATTCGATTGGGCCAAGAGCGTATGGGCCAAGTCGGCTTGGGCATTGTCGAACCAAACGGTCGCGGGGATCCCAGGACTGAAGCCGCTGGCGTCATGACTAGAGAGATAGGCTAATTTGGATTGAGTGGCTGGCCCGTAGACGCCTTGGGGATCGGCCGTGATGCCAAAGTCGGTTTGAAACGCACTGACCGCTTGTTGGGTTTCGGGGCCGAAGATGCCATCTAGCGTGAGAGGCAGCGTCGGTGAACTCCCGTTGCGGTTCGATGCCCCAAATTTTGTAGGATCAGCCAAGATGCGGTTGAGTCCGTATTGCAAGGCTACCACGTTGGTTCCGGTGTCTCCATTTTGTAACGTGGCCTGTGGTGCGGTAAACGGCACGTGGTAGTGGGCAAACTCTTCACCCGCACTGGGATCATAGGTGCTGGTGACGTGCATGCTGGCCAACATCGATTCGATTTGCGGGATGGTCATGCTGTTGCCGGTTCCATAGCCGCTGGTGCCTTCCCAAACCTGGCCGTAGCCAGGGATCCCGAGCAGGACGTGATTTAAGTCGACGATGGGCGTACTGGTGCCGTTGCTTCCATGCAATAGGTAGTTGATGATCCCGGTGTCGTGGGTTAGCGAGGCAATCGGTCCTGGATTGAAGGCCATGGAATAGGCCATGACCACCATATAATTGGACAATTGACTGAGTTCGGTATAGTTGTACACGGAATCGGCATAGCCGGGAACGGTTTGTCCGTGTTGATTGGTATACGGTGCCCAGTCCGGGTAGACGTTGGTGACCAAGATGCGACTCGGGCCCAAGGCGGCCCGAAGCTTTTGGACGAAGGCATCGAGGTAGCCTTCGGAATTGTTTGGGAGACCTTCAAAATCGATGTTGGCGCCGTTCAAATGATACTGATTGATATCGGCCATAATGCTCGAAACGATTTGGTCTTGTCCGCTGACCGTGGCCAGCGGCCCTAATTGCGAGTTAAAGGTGCGGCCAAACATCGGTACCACTTCGATGCCATTGGCTTGCATTTCGGCGACTTGACTCGTGATGCTCGCACCCGGTCCACCGACGGTGCCATTGGCATTGACTCCGTACCAATGGGGAGAAATAATATTGGCGGTTTGTCCCATCGTATTTTGATAGGAAACATATTGACTGAGGTTACCCGTCGGGTACCAATAGGCTAAATCTTCGACACCGTAATGCTGATAGGGGCCAATGACGGCCAGTGCGCTCGTGGGCAGTTCAGGGCCGTCGGGCGCGGTGAGGTCGCTCGGCAGCACGGCATCGCCAAAGGCGTATATTTTCCCAGTCTCGGTGGCGATGTAATACCCGCCTCCGTCAGGCGTCGAGGCAATGGCTACCGGGACTTGCCCGGTGAGTTTCACTGTGGTTTCGAGATTGCCGAAGTTTTGGGCGCCATCCATGGCCCCCACGTTTCCATTTTTACCTAAGACCCAAAAACCTCCAGTGGGATCGGCAGCGATAGCCTTCGCAGTGGAGATTCCGCTCTGCCAGCGGCCTTTGACGCTGCCCTCCCCCACGACGGTTCCGTTTTGGTTGAGAGCGTAATAGCCCTGGTTCAGCGGATCGGCAGCGATGCCGACATAGCTGCCTTGGGGCAGACTGTACACCGTTTCAGTGACGGTGGTGTTAGCGCTGGCGCTGGCGACATTGGTGACCACGCCGTCTTGACTCAAAATCCATCCCGCCGTCCCGGTCGGGTTGACGGCCAGCCCAACCGCGGGAGGGGTTGGCTGGCTGGTGGGGGTGAGGGTCTTAGCGTCTCCGTAGGCCGCGATGCTGCCGTTTTTATCCAAGACCCAGTAACCACTCCCGTCTGGGGTGGCTTGAATAGAGACCGCGTTATTGGCGGTCGGGGTGGGGCCAGCATAGGTGCCGGCGCCGGCTAAGGCCGACACCATTCCGGACTCATTAAGAAGAAGGAGTCCGCGTGGAGCGACAGAAACCGACACCGGGTTTGAGGTACCATTGTCAGCAGTGACGGTCAGTGCTCCCGAGCTGGCATCGGTCGGAATCATCACCGTAACCGATGTGGTCGACCAGGTTTGTACCGGCAACTCGACTGAGCCCAACATCACCACATCATTGACGTCAGGAGCGGCGATGGACCAATCGAAACCGGAGCCATAAATGGTCAGCGTGGACCCACTTTGGGCGACCGATGTGCTCAGTCCACTGATATGCGGCGGCGCCACCTGAGCAAAGGCGGACAGGTTAGAGGCGGCCGTGATGAGTGATCCGGCGGCCACAATAGCTAAGACTCGGCCTGCCCATTTGGCAGGGCGACAAGGCAATAGTTTCATCAGGGTTTTAACTCCTTGTGACTGGGCTCGACACGGTTGGCGACAGCATCTTAATCACATTCGCGTTCTTTTGCCAAATACCTGCTTCATATGATACCTGTTTCCTCCGCGACAAAAAAATGGGGTTTCCTGAACTTTTTCTCTTTGTTAGAAGGATTTAGCGATCGGATGTCGTATAATGGTCAAGGATGGGGGGGAGTTTGTCCGCATCATCAGTCGGTGGACCCCCGACCCCACCTGACCCCCCTAAGCAGGTAGGTAAGGGTGTAGGCCACCGGAAGGCGTCTCTGGGGGGAGGCACCTAACTGAGGCACAAAATACCATCCTTTTTGTTGGATGGGTTCGGTAGGAAGTTGTGCCAAGGATCGCGAAGACATGGAAACGCAGTAATGACTGCGTGCCAAGTTGAAGCAGATTTACGGAATGATGCGTGAGTTGCTTTATAAATTGAACCGAAGGTTTAAAGGGAGGGAATTACCCTGAACAAATCGAAGAAACTGGTCTCATTAGCGTCTGCGGGTTCGTTTGTTGCCCTGGCAGCGTTTGCGTTTGGCCCAATGGTTCCGGCCTTTGCGCAGACTACGACGAGCACTACGACCACGACGACCACGAGTACCACGAGTACCAGTTCGACATCCACACTCCCCAACGGCGTGACTGCACTATACGGAGCAGACGAATTTGGGACGGCTAACGCGATTGCCAATGCGGAGTATCCGAAAGGAACTTCGACGGCGATTTTGGCTTCGGGTTTGGAAGCCAACTGGGTCGACTCATTGACCGCAGCCCCATTGGCCAAGGCATTAAAAGCTCCAATTCTTTTGACATCCGGGGTTAACACCGTAGGCACCGAGACCATGGCCGAGTTGACCAAACTGGGTGTGACCAAGGTTATTTTAATTGGTGCCGTTGGATCCTCGGTTAACGCACCGAAGATTGAAGCGGAATTAGGCAGCGGAATCACCGCCACGACCATTAGTGGTTCGACCCGGTTTGGTACTGCTGGATTAGTCGCTCAGGCCTTGGCCAAAATCGAAGGCGTGACGACGTTTAAGACTGTCTTCGTGGCATCGGGTGAACAGGGCAACTTGGTTGACGCCTTGGCTGCCGATCCGGTTGCTGCAGAGATGGGTGATCCGATTTTGCTGGTACCGAATACGGGCGACAGCTCGCCGATTGATA
>JAMCVM010000003.1 GCA_023475835.1 Bacillota bacterium
TTTCAGGTTTCCCGAAATCTTCCAAAATAATTTTTCTCTGCGAAACGCAAAGTCTAAGCAAGAAATATCAGATTCTTGTAATCTGCGCGTCCCAAAAAGATGTGGGTAACGTTTAGCCTACAGCCCCGGGAACATCCGTGATCCCCATTCCCGACAGCATTCCGGCTAGCGCCGTGATTTGGCACGTGCAGGCGGTCAACAATGGGCGGTGGGTCACGTTGACGGAGGGAGTCCAAGGAGCGTTGCCGGGTGAGGGATATGGCTTTGCCCACATGGACTATTGGCACAACTACGTCGATCAAAATTCTCAGAACGCCGTGTACGATGTGGTTACCCAGGCTAATTTCGTGAAGCAAGAAGGCAACGGCAAGACTGCATACTATGAGTGGCTAGGCTCCAATAATCCCTTGACGGCAGGCTATCAGGTAGAGCTCATTGTCGTCGTTGGCAGTAACGGGGACGTAATCACGTCGTATCCAGTGGCAGGAGATTATGTGGATAATACGATACAAGGCGCAGAAAAAAGCCAACTCCCATGGTGGGTCAACGTCGGGACCTATTATACTGAACCCAATATCGTAGCGTAACGGTCGTTTCGGCACTTGACCGCTGGCCGTACCGGCGAACCGCGCTGTCTTGACTACGAATTACTCATCCGGCTGGGCGGTGCGTCAACCCGCCCAGCACTCGACTTTTTGCACACTTCAGCTTAAGGAAGAAGGCACGTCAAATGACGGTGGAACGGAAGAGCGACGATTGGAGCATGGAAGCCAGATGGTGGGCGCGACTCGAAGACCTTCGTGCTCGACACGAAGGTTTGGACGACTTAGGAACATACCGTCAGCTGATTACGGGCCTCCTGCGTTTCAAATATTATGCCGACCAGTTTGACGCGCAGTACCGAATTCTGCAAAGTGAAGGATATAATCCAGAAGATCGCGCAGCATACCTGATCCCTCCGCTGTTGTGGTTCGAACCTGTTGCACGGTGGTCCTATCTTCAAGAACAGACCGCCAATCCGAACCTGGGTACCCTATGGAGCGTGGCGATACAGAGTGTAGAACGTGCGAATCCCCGCTTTGACGACGGCTTTGGAGCACACTTAGGACCCGCACTGGCGTCTCAGGGCGTTCAGTGGTTGGGGGCAGTGACCGATTTCTTCGGTACCATCTCGTTCATGAATCCTAGACAATTTAAGCGCACCATGCGCTACTTTCTTGCGCAGTGTGGGATACTCTTCCAGCTCAATAGCTTCTCTTGGCCGGCATCCCTAGCAACCGAAGACGATACCGTGGTCGAGGAGGATCTACCGTATTGGGCCACGGTCAGTCTCGATAACGAGCAGCACTTTCTTGACCGGTTCTACGATGCCTGGACCACAGAGCCTAGTTATCTTCGGTACCACGGGGAAGATGGTGCTCCGCTGCACGACCCACCCTACACTGGATGGCGGCTCGCGTTGATCGGCTTCCGAGAACGCTGGTGGTTCGAAGTGACCGACGCTCGACCGCGACACACGGGAGCGTCCCGAGGGCGGCCGTATCGGGTGGACCCCATCGGTAGCCGTCTCTTTGGGTCTACCGTGGACTTCTTAGTGCGGGCCATTGCAGTAACCGACCGGACCTCGTTAATCCGCATCGCTGCCGACCGGATTTTTAGTGCGATGTTGAGCGGCGAATTTGGGCAAGACGTCGCACAATTTCAGTATGTTAGCGATCCGGGCACGGTGCCTACTATCGTTTATTTGGACAGAGATTAAGCCGTCCACCGGTTATGGATCGGCACATCGCCCCACCGGAGTTCTTTATGCCTTGTGTGGAGGTGAATAGAGCGGGTAACTTTTGCGAACCCAACGTAGCATCTTTGTGGAGTTCTGTTGCACATTCTTGCACATTCTTGCACATTCCTGCCCGTTAACGCCACAAGCCTGGAAAGGGTCGGATCCGGGCTTGTGGTACATACGCCCCCGAATGTGCCCCCAAAGGTCCATTAGTTGCGGGTGTCTCGTCGCTGAGGCCCGCGTTTCGGACAGGAACGTCAGGCCTCTTCGAGCATTTCCACAGTAACCTGTGCCGAGTTTAGGATGTGTTTGAGTGTGCCCAGAGGCATTACGTGTTGACTGTGGATCGGAATAATGGCATAACGGCCCGGGTTGTTCGGGTCATGAATCAGCAAGTGGCTACCTCGTTGCCGAACGTCAATGAACCCCAAACGGTGGAGCTTTTGGAGCAATTCGCAAGCCGTGAGGCGGGGCACCGGAGGCATTAGTTTACTTCCACCTCGGCAATCGTCTCCACCGAGTCAGGCACGGGCATTCCCTGCTGCGCTAGATATTCCAGGGTCAGTTCGATTGCCTCTGTGACATTATCTAAGGCCTGTCCACGGGTCTGTCCAACGCTGGTGCAACCTGGCAAGGCGGGGACATAGGCAAAAAACTCACCGTCGCCGCGCTCCACCACCACAGTGTATCGAGCCATTCCGTTCATCTCCTTAACGCCATTATACTCGACGCGGAGCTGAAGGTTACGGGCCGTGTTGGTTCGGTCCGCCCTTCCCTCGTTTGCCCAGAGGCTTCTTAACCTCTCCGTCTCTAACCTGGCAATTGATGGAAACATCGCCTCCGTCTACCACCAGCCGCCATCGATTAAGGGACTAAACTGCCCGTTAATGCCGTACGGGATTATCAGCCTGCTATCCATAGCCACGGCCTACCGGTCCTGTCTGGATCCTCCGTACGAAAGAATGATAAGTGGCCTATTCCTTCTATCCCTCATGCCCTGGGACGGGTCGTCTGTGATCGGGGTATGGCTACCCAAGGTCCAAGAGTTTCCATTGATTTCAATTGCTGTGGGTCCACCTCCTACGGTCATCTCGGTCGTCATCCATCCCGATGGAAGACCCGATGCCAGAACGGTGTCCGGGTGGGCTGAGCCATTTGAGCGCGGAGTTAGGCTAGCTCGGTGTGTAACGCAATGAACTCCGATCGGAGCGTTTCATCCTGGGTGGTAGAGAGCATTTCGACCTGGGTGCGACCGCTCATCTAACGCTTCAGTGACTCCCTGATCAACATCTGTAGGGTCCGTCAACTCCTCCCTCACTCCCTCCCTGTGCAAATGGACTCGGGCTAAAGGGGTCTTGGGGCGTACTTCGACTACGGGGTGATCAGGGCCGATGAGGCGCTGGAGATCCCCATCATTGACTATCCAAGTGGGACCCCACGGTTCGATTGCTTCTAAGAGTGAGCTGCGAGTTTGCCGTCCCGAATCATGCGCCGGACGGTGATTTCGCTTTTCCCCAAGCGCTGAGCGGCCTCTTTAAATGGGGATCCCCCTTCACCCCTCTCCAATGATCCCGGATCATTGGAGGCAGTGTAGCATGGTTTTGGGGAGTCATGGGACGAACGCAGTAAATTCTACAAGCATAATTGAGACCATCCCGAGATGCGAACACGGAGACGCCCACTCGTGATTCGCCGCCTGTCTCAAGTGGGTGTATCCCGGCGAGGCACCACATGCCAGGCATCCAATGTTCCCGTTGGTCGCATTAGGATGCATTTCTTCCCACAATTCTTGATCAACGGATGTTCGACGCGAAGCCACGACGCGTCCTGGCAGTCCCCGGGGAACACTGGATGGATAGGACTTCTCTACTGATTTGTCGGATCGCCGCAATGTTTGTTAAAATTTGCTGGAAAAATTGGGACACTGACGCACGAGTACGACAGGAAGGCACCGCAAGCCAAGTGGTGAAAATCCACCCGGCCAGCATGTTAAGGGCGGCGTTTTGGGTTGCCTCTCCGTCATGGTCCTGCGTCCGCTCATGCTATAATGGCTAAAAGTCTACCGATGAGGGGAATTTGGTGCTCACTTTGATGCATACCGTGTCGGTATGGCTGGCTCAGTTCGGCTACCCGGCGGTCACGGTCGTTTTATTGGCAGAAAGCTTCGGCATTCCCAGCCCCTCAGAAATTATCTTGTTGTTCGCTGGCTACCTAGTCTGGCAGGGCCACCTTTCGTTTCCTTTGGTCGTCTTAGCGGGCGCCATTGGAAGCACCGTGGGAGCCATCGGCGCTTACCAACTGGCCTTTCGTGGTGGTCGCTCGCTGATGCTGACCCGCTTTCGATTCATCTTTAAAAGCCCCGAACAACTGCAGCGTTGGGAGCAATATTTCCAAACTCGGGGCGACCGAGTCGTGCTCATCGGTCGCATTATCTCCGGTGTGCGCGCCGTCATTTCGTATCCCGCCGGCCTGTTTGGTATGCCGTTTGGTCGATTCATCACCTATACTGCCATCGGTGCCGTACTCTGGCCGCTCATCGCAGTGACTGCTGGATACCTCTTGGGCCCAGAAATCAAACCTGGGCTGTTGGCGATTCACCGCTATGAAGCCCCCGTGGTCATTGCCATCGTACTCTTAGCGGCAGTTTGGTGGTTCCTTCGGCGACGGCGAAAACCTCCCTTGGCTTAATCCAGTGCCCAGGGATAGACGCCTTCAAACACTTCCACTGCAGGACCCTCCAACAAGATTCGACCATCTTGCGCGACCTCTGCAACCAATTCGCCTCCGGGCACCGTGACCTGAACTCGAGGGCCCGTCTTTTTATCCTCGTAAGCTAGAGCCACCGCTGCCGCCACTCCAGTTCCGCATGCCAGCGTGGGCCCGGCCCCCCGTTCCCAATGGCGCATGGACAAGCGCTCGGGCGTTTTCACCTCCACTGAGTGCACATTGATCCGCCGAGAAAACCAGGGATGATGCTCGAGTCGAGGCCCCAGGCGACACAGTTGAGAATCGTCCCATAACGGCCCAAAGACGATGAGATGGGGATTGCCCATCGAGACCGCACTCGCAGTCACTCGCTCTTCGCCAACCGCTATAGTCTGCTCCCGAAATCCATCTTCGGCTGAACCGACCGTGATCCCAAGCGCTTGGCGGGTCCACTGAGGCCGACCCATATCGACGCGGATGCGCACCGCTTTTTGCTCTTTTACTTCGACAACCTGAGGATAGAGCACTCCCGCTCCGGTCTCAATCGCCTGCTCCAGGCCCCCCTGGCCGCGATCAAAAAGCCATTTAGCCATGGCTCGAAGGCCATTGCCGCACATTTCCGACTCACTGCCATCCTGATTAAAAATCCGCATTCCCACCGGCGCCTTGTCAGACGGAACAATTAAAATAATCCCGTCTGCCCCCACGCCAAAATGCCGATCACTCATAGCCTGGGCCAATTGCGGCCAATCTTGGCCGACCATATCGCGCGCATCGATATATAAATAGTCGTTGCCGAGACCGTGCATTTTCGTAAAACGAATATCCAAAGTCGCCATCCACTCATTCCTTCCTAACGAAACGCTTTGATTTCATGTCGGTCTTGTCGCGGCCGAGACCCTAGACTTCTTAAAACCGCGCCCAGTTGCACGAACCCGGAGGCAAAGACGACGATCATCCAATCTCGACCCGATAACGGAGACGTTTTAAATAGATCGGTGAGAACGGGTAGGTAAATCACCGCCACCAGCATAGCAATCGACGACAAGACTGCCAAGACCGCCCAGGGATTGGAAAACACCCCAATTTCCATGAAGTTTCGGTCTTCGGATCGGGCATCAAAGACGTGAAATAGTTGGCTCATGACCAATGTCGCCAAGGCTAAGGTTCGCGCTTCGCGCAGCCCCAGCGCCAAAGGGCCAATTGCCCAAGCAAACACCACCAAGGTTGACACTCCAATTAGAATACCTCGAAACGCGATCTTCGTCCCCAGTCCGCGCGCAAATATGCTCTCTTGGGGTGGCCTGGGGGGACGGTCCATCAACCCCGGAACCGCTGGATCCACGCCCAAAGCCAAAGCTGGCAGACCATCGGTGACTAAATTAATCAGTAATATTTGAATCGGTAAGAGCGGCAGCGGCAATCCTATAAAGGCCGCTAAAAACATCACTAACACTTCGCCGACATTACAAGACAAGAGATAGCGAATAAACTTGCGGATGTTGTCGTAAATCGCTCTCCCTTCCTTCACCGCCTGAACAATGGTGGCGTAATTGTCATCGCTCAGGATCATTGCCGAAGCCTCTTTGGTGACATCGGTTCCACTGAGGCCCATGGCGATGCCAATGTCAGCCTCTTTGACAGCCGGCGCGTCGTTTACCCCATCACCGGTCATCGCCACGACTTCTCCAGCCGTCTTGAACGCTCGAACGACCCGAAGCTTATGGGGAGGCGAGACTCTTGCATACACTCGCACCCGGCCAATATTGGCCTGGAGTTTGTCCTCGCTCCAATGGTCGAGTTCGGATCCGGTGACAATCAAGTCACCCTTCTCAAACATCCCCATCGCCTCGGCGATGGCGCGAGCCGTCTTAGGATGATCCCCGGTAATCATCACCGTCCGCACCCCTGCCCGCTTAGCGTCTGCCATAGCGCGTATGGCCTCCGGTCGGGGAGGATCAATCATCCCAATCAGCCCTAAAAAGACGAGGTCTGATTCCATCTCTTCGGGCTGGGCCCTCGCGGAAAGCGGTCGATAGGCTATCGCCAGCACTCTCAGTGCACGCGCAGCCATCTCTTCTTGCCGTTCTCTGATCTGTCTTTGTTGGCCGAGTGTCATGGGTTCTACCTTGCCTTCGATTTGAATCCACGCACAACGGCCGCTCACACTCTCCCACGACCCTTTAACATAACTGAAGGCTTGGTTTTTCGGATTCAAAACCGATACTGCCATGCGTTGACGTTCCGACTCAAACGGAATCTCCCCGACCCGATGGTACTGCCGGGCCAGTGCTTCCAGATTTAACCCGGCCTCAGACGCCGCCCAAAGCAATGCCAGTTCCGTCGGATCGCCCTGACCTTGGGGCCCACTAGTCCCGGCTAATGCTCCGTTGTTGCATAAGGCGGCCCCGGTTAAGAGGTGCGTTAGCGCTTCTTTCGTTTGCGGATGTTGGTCGATATGATCGTTCCAACGCGTGCCATCTGCCGAGACCAGGTGGTCACCTTGGACCCAAAGTTCTGTCACCGTCATTTGGTTCTTAGTCAGCGTCCCCGTCTTGTCCGAGCAAATAACCGTGGTGCATCCCAGGGTTTCCACTGCAGTCAGACGCCGTATCACCGCATGGGCGCGGATCATTCTTTGCACACCTAACGCCAAGGCCACGGTAACGATAGCGGGCAGCCCCTCCGGAATGGCTGCGACAGCCAAGCTGACTCCAGTCAAAAACATTTGATAAAGCGGCTCGCCGCGGAATAACCCAGTAATCACCACGACCGCGACAATTAAAATGGATAAAATCACTAAAATTTTACCCAACTGGGCCAGCCGATGTTGCAAGGGAGTCTGGTCTTCTACTGCTTCGCGGATCAAATGTGCAATGGTGCCCATCTCGGTGTTCATGCCGGTTTCTACCACCAGGGCGCGCACCCGACCGCGGTTGATCGTGGTGCCCATAAACAGAAGATTCCTGCGGTCGCCGACCGCCAGATCGGGATCCGGCAATACGTCGGCCCGTTTTCGAACCGCAGAAGACTCTCCGGTCAAAGCGGACTCGTTGACTTCTAATCCCACTTCATAAAGAATGCGGGCATCCGCTGGCACCCGATCCCCGGCCTCACACTCCACCACATCGCCTGGTACCAGCATGGCCGCCTCAATCAGCCGTAGCCTGCCTTGACGAATCACCTTGGCTTGAGGCGCAGTCAAAGCCTTCAGAGCCGCCACCGATTGTTCGGCCCGATATTCCTGGGCGAATCCCAAGATGGCGTTCATCATGACGATGGCGACAATAGTAATTGCGTCCCCCATCTCACCCAACAAAAAAGAGATCACGGTCGCGGCTAAGAGAACCAGGACCATAAAATCGGTAAACTGTTGCCACAAGATCTTCCCTGGGGTGATCTTGGCCCGCCCCTGCAATGCATTGAGGCCGACTTCCAAAAGACGTGCCTCAGCTTGTTCTGGGGACAGCCCGCTTTGCTCGTTACTGTGCAATTGAAACAGGACTTCGTTCGTGGTTAGCATATGCCATGAATTGGCCACCCAGATTCCCTCCCGTCGGCGATCCATACCAAGGTATGTCCCACATTCGGTCCTAAGAACCGCTGGATGGCTATCTACCGTAGCGCCGTTGCACTTTAAAAGTGTGGCAACACTCCCATCGTTCCAAATCCGATCCAAACGGCCACGCTACCTGCTCCCGCTCCAGCCAGCACTTGCCACATCGTGTGATGGCGTCCATAGACTCGAGCCACGCCGACCAGCAAAGGAACCGCCACCACAGCTAAAACCCACCGGCCGCCAAATGCCCCGGCCAAAATCCACACCAGCGCAGCGTTTGCCCCGGTGTGCAAAGAGATTTTCCAGTAAAACCCTACCGCAGTCGAGATGCCAAGCCAGAGCCAAATGCTCACGACAACGAAGCGCAATATTAAAGGGAAGCCCAAAAGCCAACTCAGCATCATGCCGACGCTGGCCGACAGGAGAACCCAGGGCATGAAAAGCCGCCGTTGCAAAAGGTTAGAAACGTCTAAGTCCGACCACGTTCGCCGACTAAACCCGATCAAGAGCACGATAATCGGCAGCAAAACAAAAAAGACAGCGATGAGCCCAAGGTCGCCCCGCCAAGAAGAGTGAACGGCGGCCATAGCCACCAACCCCAGGCCCGAGGCGATAAGCGGATTAAAGATCAGCGAAATGACCCGGGACCCTAATCTCATCATGTTTTCCTCACGTGGCATCCATCAGTCCCCCTGTTCCAATTCTCCACCATCTGGGTCGGATTTCCGCCGGACTTCCAGCCCACCGAAAGCGTTCTCCCATCCCTTTTGGCTCGACACCGCCGTGGATATCAGACCCTCTCTGTTATCCTTCGGCGAGTCCTCTTTCATCATAATCAATTGTGGCAAGACATCGTCGTGGCTCCTGGATCTCAGAATTAGCATTGGATAGGTTTGGGTCTCCAACTGCAGCCCTATGGGCTAAATCGGTGGTCCCTGCATTCACTTACCCGCTGAGGCATGCTCAGGCCGAAGACTGCCCAGGCTTTCCGGTCTACCCAAAGTCCGGCCGACTACGGCCTGCATCATCCAATGGGGCGTACGCGACAGCACCAGGTTGCGGCTGCACGCCTGCCATCGCGGTCGAACGTGAATTGCCCGACCCATCTGACGGGACCAGTGCATCACCTGGGCCACATGCGGCCTTCGTTCCTCTTCGTAGCGTCGAAAAGCGCTAATCGGAGACTGGCGTCGAAGGTAGGACCCCAGAACCCATCCGTCTACCATGGCCTGGCAAGCTCCCTGGCCCAAATTAGGCGTCATCGGGTGCGCGGCATCACCGATCAATGTGTAGGCCCCGGTCAAATACAGCGCCGGTTGGCGAAGATCGTAGATGGGATGAACGATCACATCTCGATCAGACGTGGCATCGAGCAAGAGACCCACCGATTCTGGCCAGTCGGCAAACGCTTCTTGCAACCATTTTCGCGCAGGGAGCAAAATCGCCTCCGGAGACCGGCTAGGCCAGGTCGCATACCAATAGACATAATCGGCGTTCATCCGCGCATACCCAAATTCTCGGCCCTGACCCCATATCTGAAATGCTGAACTAGGCTTCCAACCCAAATGGGATATCCGAGCCATGCCGCGAAACGCGAAATATCCTTGATATTGGAGCTCTTCCGCGACGGGTCCCAGGGATCGACGCACCAATGAATGAATCCCGTCCGCGGCCACTACATAGTCCGCGAAATGGGTGCTGTTATCCGAGAATCTAAGCGCATACCCGGCGCCCATCGGATTGATGGCGACAAGTTTTTGCGCTGAATTGAGCGACCTTCCCGCATTGGCAGTCAACGCCAATGCGGCCATCAGCCGACTTCGCGGAACACACCAAAAACCCTCGCCCCAGCGCTTGGTTAATCGCGCTAAATCTACCCGTTGCAGCAACTGTCCGCGATGATTTAATATTTGATATTCAAAGATTTGGGTACCAAACGCTGCCACGCGATCGGCGATACCTAGATTCCGCAGCACTCGCATCGCATTGGGGGCTAGCGCCAAGGCAGTGCCCTCCCCCGACCCCGAAGCTTCTCGCGGCTCTTGGTATATGGTCAGCGCTCGACCATCACCGAGGCTAGCGGCCAGGACCAGGCCGGCAATGCCTCCACCAATCACGACCATTTGGCTCACGGTGCTCTCTCCCTTCATTTCCTTGGAAGGATGATCCTGATCAGACCAGACTTACCAGGCTCCAAAATGGTTTGCAACCGATGAAACGGAACCGCTCCGTCGTCTATGCTAAACTAAACCATAGTCGAAAGGAGTCCTCGCGATGTCTGACGAAGAAAAAGGATCCAAGGAATCGGGGCCGCCGCTTTGGGCATTCATATTAGTGGGCGTGGTCGTGGCATTTTTCGTCTTAGGATATTTCTTTACCAATCATATTAACCTATAGGCATTCCCCTACGCTTCATCTGGAGTATGCCGAGTGCCTGCGATCGGAACCAAGAAGTGGAGAATTCGATTTGATGCTGCCTGAAGATGCCAACGTTGACTTTGCCAGAGCCGTAGCCTATAGCGAGGCCGGAGCGTACGAAGCCGCTCAGGCTTTGTATCTTCAACTGTTGACCTTAGACCCTTCGAATCGTGCGGTACTCGGTAATCTCGGCCACTTGCTGCGACTCATGGGCAAGCGCACAGCGGCCCGCACCGTTTTGCAACAAGGGCTGGCTCTTTATCCTGACGACACCTTTTTTCACGTCAATTTCGCTCATCTTTTGCGTGAAGAGGGTCAACTGGACCGGGCTCGAATCCATTACGAGATCGCGCTTACCCACGATGCTTTCCTCCTTCCCGCGCATCAGGGCTTAGCCTATCTGTTGGCGGAACAAGGCCTAAGCGTCGATGCCGCGCACCACCGTGACCAAGGGTTTTCTGCCATTCCTCTCGTCTCGGTGCCGACCCAAGGCACGGTCGACGCGATTCCTATCGTCCTCGTATTATCCGCGGAGGGCGGCAACGTGGTCGCCACCCCTTGGATTCAAAACCCTCAGTTTCAGGTGACGATGGTATTTGCCGAATATTGCCAGCGCCTCCCTAAAGCTATTGGCCATCGCCTGGTTCTGAACGGAATTGGCGATGCCGACCGCGCTCAGGAAGCCCTCATCCGTGCCACCGCCATGCTTCAAGACGAAAACGTCCCCGTTTTAAACCCGCCTGGTCGGATCAAACAAACCGGGCGGCTCAGCATCAGTCAACGCTTAGGCGCGCTCGCCGACGTGCTCACCCCAAAGATGGCAGCTCTGCCCCTTGCGGACCTAGAAAGTCCCAAGGTCTTGGGCAAAGCTCTGGACGATTTGGGCCTGTCTTTTCCGTTGCTGGTACGATCTCCAGGATTTCACGGCGGGCGTCACTTTTACAAAGTCTCGGATCCGATCGAACTCGAACGAATTCGTCCGAGCCTCGCGGGAGATCAGATTTTAATCATCCAATACCTCGACACCAAGAGCAAAGACAGTCTGTTTTACAAGTATCGCATGATGACCATTAACCATGCGATCTATCCCTTGCACTTGGCTATCTCTGATCAATGGAAGGTGCACTACGGATCGTCCTGCGTAAGGATGGACGACCCGCGTCAACGTGCGATTCACGCGCAGTTTCTTCTCCAGCCCGAAAGGGTGTTGGGCGCCAAAGCGATGCGGGCCCTCAGCGCTGTCGAAAGCGAACTGGGCCTGGATTATGGAGGCATCGATTTCACTCTCGACGCCTTCGGTAATCTTGTGGTGTTTGAAGCCAATGCGACCATGACCGTGGCGGCTCCGTCTTCGGAAGTCCTCACCCCCGAGCGCCGCGAAGCCCTGGCTGCCATTCAGCGAGCGCTCTCGCAAATGGTGATCGAACGGGCCCAGCCCGCCGTCGAGCGGCTTCGTGCGAATGACCATAAAACATGAGATAATGGCGCCAACGTGGCAAGGAGGCTATTGGGTGCCAAGACGGTTTGATGATTATGCGTGGACGCCTCGAACGGTCCAAACTGAGGTGTTGTATCTCGCCACCTCGGCGCTTTTGTTGTGTCTTGCTGTGGCCATCGGATGGCAACAGGGCCAACTCTGGCAAACCTTTCCGTTATTGGGCACTTCTATTGCCTTAGAGGCTCAACCTGGCGCTGCTGCCAGCATTGCCTTGGGCTTTCATCCCCTTGCCGGAGGGCTGATTAGCATCTTTGGCAACCTGCTACCCATTCCCCTCTTGGTAGTCTCCTTCCGCCAAGTGATCCGGCGTTGGCACTGGGCGCGGGCGAAAATCGCACGTGCTCAAAACTGGGCCAAGCGCTATGGCCGCTACGGAGTTGGCGTCTTATTTTTTCTTTCTCCGTTTCTCGGCGCCTACGTATGTATTGCCATCGGGTATGCCATGGGCGCTCGCCCCATTCCCACCCTGGCAGCCACCTTGGGCGGAATGGTAGCCTCCGTGGCGCTCATTGTCTATGGGGGCCACTTTATCGTGAGCCTGATATAAATCCTCATTTTTGAGCACGGACTGATTCAGACCGTGCTCAATCGAATGTTAAGATTGCGGATGGACTATACTAATATGAGGCAAACGCTTCAAAATATGGGCAAAATGCCAAATGGATGGTGACGAATGAAGTATCGAACATTAGGACGTACGCACCTCAAGGTGTCGGTTGTGGGTGTCGGCACGTGGCAATTTGGCGGAGCCTGGGGCAAGGATTTCACCCAAAGTGAAGTCGACGCCATCTTAGAAACCGCCAAAGACCTCGGCATCAACGTGATCGACACCGCCGAATGCTACGGCCCGCATCTTTCCGAGCAATTGATCGGAGGCTATCTGCAAAGGTTGCAAAATCGCAGCCATTGGGTTATCGCCACCAAATTTGGCCATCGGCATGGGGTTCAAGACGACGGGATTAACTATTGGTCGCCCGCTTCGGTCCTTCAGGAATTAGAGGATTCGCTGCGCTCGCTCCAAACTGATTACATCGATCTCTATCAATTCCATTCTGGCAGCGACGAAGTCTTTGACAACGACGAACTATGGACGATGCTCGACAAGCAAGTTGCCGCGGGTAAAGTGCGTCATCTCGGCATTTCTATCGGCAGCAATGACAACCTTCATCAAACGGAACGCGCCACCCAAGTGCATGCGCAAGCGATCCAAGTGGTCTACAACCGAATCAATCGCGCCCCTGAGGCACGGGTCTTTCCCTCCTGCCAACAGCAAAACTTAGGCGTATTAGCGCGGGTACCATTGGCGAGCGGTTATCTTAGCGGCAAATATCAGCCGGGCGCCAGCTTTCCCGCTAACGATGTGCGCTCCCAGCACAATCCGGAACGCACAGCGAAAATTTTGGAAGAGGTGGAAGTCATTCGAGACCATGAAGTCCCCGAGGGCGTCGCTATGGCCACATGGGCCCTTGGCTGGTGTCTTCAACACCCTGCCGTCACTACCGTAATTCCAGGATGCAAAAGTCCACAACAAGTGATCGACAACGCCAAGGCTTCGGATTTACCCATGGTCGACATCGATCACCCGCAAGCCTGGCCGAATTAGGTCTTCTGAAAGGCTATTGTCGAAGCCAAACTGGCTGGCCCCAAAGACTTTCGACGGCCCAGGGGAAAGAACCGGGCCCTCTTTCCCCTGCCTTTAAATTTTACGTTGCTGCCGAATCTGTTCTCGCTCCATGAACCCCCCGCTCCGGAAAGGGTGAACTTACAATGCACTACGGGGAGCCTGCGAAGCCTATGACGGCCCCCGGCATTTTATGGACGTCCAAGCTGCCGTTCAGGAGATCTGGCCGGCCAACAGTGATTACTGACGCTTGGCCCAGGGTATCGTCCGACCCTGCTCGACCTTGTCTTGCCTGTTGTCATTCGCGACAGGCCATAGAACCGAATCCACGGCTCTCCTGCCCGCCCACGGCTTTTCGTTCACCGTCTTCGACGCGATTTTGGCGCGCCGGGAGAGTGGATCTGATTGGCACCCTACATGGCTATCGTTCCAGAATTACCCTGCTATTTTGACCGTACACGAAACCAATCCACCTAATCCCCAGCCATCGACCAGGTCGCTCCCTGACAGAATGGTTCGAACAGACAAGGCTCGTAAAGCCATGCCAACGGCTGCGAAGCCCCTTCTTGCCTCCGATTGCCTTTGGGTCTGCCGACCATGAAGCCAGCGCCTCAGAACGCTGTCACTGGCTAAACCTCATAGGCTGAACGGCCGCCTGTTATGGCTTTTAGACAGAATTCGCACGAACCGTACCCTCGCACTTCAAAATCTCTTGGTGACTCCGGCAGGATGATCGTTTCGGTCATTGGCATCCCTCAGGGGTTCGGTCTGATCCAAAACGCCGCTATTCATTCTCCCCCAAACAGCTATACTGCCCGCGGGTCAAAGTTTTCGTTTTTTAGGAGAGTGATCGGATACACGAAAGCCTTGTTTAGTGGGATGTCGGAGCGATCCCGGCTTCGCGGCCAAATCGTTACGTGTGTCCCGCGCGCACTATAGCGTCCGCTATGCCAACCCGGTGGACAGTCGACTCCATAGGGCCATCTAAAACCGTTAAGGGCTCCACTCAAGCTCGAAGCTCACCCCATGGCAATCTCATCGGTCCGACGCCACGGCCATGATTAGTAATGGCTCTCGCCTGCAACCCTAAGCCTTCGCTACGCTTTTCACTTTGGGTATTTTTAACCCCCACGGCTTGACCCCGAGGTCGGTCCTACTGTTTTGTGAACTTGGGCTCTAATGGACTGGTCAATGTGGTTCTTCCGGTCCTACGGGGGTCTATCCGACTCTTTCACACTAGGTTTGGGTTCATTGTTGTGAGTTGATTTTTCGCCAAGATTTTTGTTGAGACGGAGGATCGCTTTCACTTTACTGATCAGTTAAAAGGAGGTTGTAACTGCTTTCGATAAATCTACCATTATGTTTAATAGTATGGTATCATTCTTCTTGGTGATAGATCAATGGACGAACAGTTTGTCAGTATTGGTAAAGCCGCGAAGATGCTCGGAATGAGTATCGGGGGGCTCCGGAAATGGGAACGCGAGGGACGGTTGATTCCCGTGCGCACGTTGACGAATCATCGCCGCTATCGGGTGGCGGACTTACACGCCCTGATGCACGAGGCGGTACAGAATCCCGCGCTGAATACCC
>JAMCVM010000071.1 GCA_023475835.1 Bacillota bacterium
TCTTTCGCCTGAAGACTCGTCAACATCGCTTGCACACTGAGAGCATACATGCGCCGAATGCGCAACAACAACACATAGATCCAGCGCGATAAGGCCAAGGGCACCAAGAAAATGAATTCGGGCCAGGGCCCACCAATCCGATACACCACCACCATCAAAAAGACCAGAGGCATCATGACGACATAGTTCAGACTCATCCACGAAAAATATCCTCGCCACACTTCATAAAGATTCCTATGTTGACGAAGGCTAATCGCACCGACAACCATACCCATATTCCCTAGATAGGCCACCACACAAGCCGCCACCACCGGAAAAATTTCGTGACCATAGGTAAACCGATGGAGCGAACCGCCGAGGAAGTCGAACGCGGTGCCACCGACCCACCCAACCAACCCGAACTGTGCACGATTAAACAGCACCGAGGGCCATTTCACCTTGCCGGTTAACTGCCGCTGATTCAATGTGCCCAGCATGCCTATCCAAAATCCTGCGCTGGGCCCGAGCACAATCGAGGCCGCCACCACCATCGGAATCTCTACACCGACGGTTCCATTGCCTTTAGGCAATACAATCGGAAAAAAAGCGGCCACAAAGACTGAACCTAAAAAGACGAAGAGCTGCCAGTCAATCCAGCCAGTCCCGATGACGAAACTATGCACCAGGACCGCCAAAGCCACCAGTTCGACCACACTCATATAGACAATCATACGTTTCGGATACATGATCCACATCCCTTCTTGCATAATCACACTGCATTGGTAACTTTTTCGGCCCGGCCCATGGTGGCTATTCTAACTGGACGCCCATTCCTACCACAACTGCGTTTAATATACGACGCACCAGATCCTTCTCATTTTTGGCAAATACTCCACTCGTATTTGCCCACGGCGCCTTTCGCTCGAACGCGCCGCCTGTTTTCGCTCAGGATCCATGGAGCCGGCCGAATCTTTGGGAATTAGTCAGGCTTTCCTCCGGTGTACAGAACCACCCGCCGATTCACGGCATCTAAGGTCGCCCGCACAACGGTCTCCTCCAACACGCTGTGAACAATGGCACTACCCGTCATCAACTCGTTCTTGCCAAAGCGAATCATGGCCACGACCACCAGGCGTTCTGACTGAGTAATAACCTGAGCGTCCAAGAATGCTAAGATTGGGCCTCCCAGCGCTCGATTGACCGCGGCCACAGTCGCTTCAGCCAAGACGTCGGTAGCGATGCCTCCCACCTCTCGCCCTTCGAACACCACCGTCCCTCTGCCCAGGCGGCACTTGCCTTCCAAGGCATTGCCCGCTCGCACCAACGAATAGCCAAAAATCTTCAAACGATTACCGCTCTGGTTGCCGTCGTCGACGGGGGCAATTTGCACGATAGTGACCATTTCCGGAGTGACCTCGGTCCATCCCATGTTCCTCAATAAAGAAACCACTTGACGAACCATCTGCCGCGGGGTAGAAATAGCTTGCGCCACCACATGCACACGCGGTTCTTGCTCTTCTTCTTGGTATACCTGAGCCGACATCACACCAGGCATTCGTAAGACCATGCGCTCATATTCCTGGAACGACGACACCAGATACACCCGCTTCTTTGAAATTTTACTAATACAGATTCTGAAGACCACTTTCGACGAAATGCACCAATCTCCTTCTTCAAAACCTTAACTTTTTTCGACCCGATTCTCGTAAGACATATTACCTCTAGACCAGGCGGAAAAGGAAAGAACCCTCGGTGACGTGCCGTCCACCTGAGGGCTCTTAAAAAGCCAATAGTATAAGGGGTTGCGTGGCCAAAAGCGACCTGCTTACCTCGGTTCCAACAACCCGTAGCTGCCATCCCGACGCCGATACAGGACATTGGTGCTGTCGGTCTCGCCATTGGCAAACACAAAAAAATCGTGTCCTAAAAGGTCCATTTGCATCAAAGCCTCGTCCAAACTCATCGGCTTTCGCGGAAAGGTCTTTTTCCTCACCAAATCCGCGGCCGAGACCTCTTCAGCCGACTCGACTGCCGGTGGCGGATTCCCATGGCCCCCGTGGTATCGGTGCATTCGGGTCTTAAACTTCGTAAACTGGTGCTCCAATTTGTCTGTCACACGATCAATGGATCCGTACATGTCCTGCGTCGATTCTTCCCCCCGCAGTAGCATGCCGCCTTCGAGAGGAATGGTGACCTCAATAATCTGACGATCTTTCTCAACACTTAGCACGGCCGTAGCGACGGCATTTTGGTGATCCAAGAACTTATTCAACTTAGACAGTTTGCGGGTGACGTGATCTCGAAGTGCCGACGTGACCTCTAAGTTCTTACCGCGTACCACTATGTCCATCGCTGGATCGCTCCCTTGGATTCATTGTCCACGCTATCTTTACCGTTCTAGTATAGCACCGGTGCCATGACGCTTCGAATGCTATCCACGCAAAACACAAAGAGAACCGGAAAACCGGTTCTCTTGAATGTCGGATGGTTGGTGCGAATTAGAGTCGGACTACATTGGCGGCTTGCGGACCGCGGTCTCCCTCAACCACATCAAATTCGACACGCTCGCCCTCGTTGAGCGTACGGAAACCTTCGCCATTTATGGCGCTGTAGTGCACAAAGACATCACCGCCGTCTTCTCGCTCCAAAAAGCCGTAACCCTTTTCCGCACTAAACCACTTGACTCTTCCGGTCATGCTTAAATATATCCCCCTTCGTAAAGCACCCCAACTTCTGGGATTACCTTTGACAATATAGCATCCACCGTCTAAAAAGTCAAACATAATCCGCGCTTTTTACAAGGATATTTTTCGTTCTCATCTGTGGATAATGGGGATAAGTCTGTTGATAACAGGTAAATCAACGATTTTCGATGGGGATAGCCCATCCCAATCGAGAATGAAGCGGCGAACACCAGGGAGGAATCTCCAAGGCTCGGGCCCGAGCCCAAGGTCTCAAGTCCACGAAGAGACCGAAGGCTTGGCTCCCTTCGGTCTCTTCGTGGTGCCCCCAGCGCTCCCTCAGCATCGAGTCAGGAGGCGCCCGCCAAGGCTTTCAGGATGTCCACCCGGTCGGTTTGCTCCCACGGCAGGTCGACGTCCGTCCGGCCAAAATGTCCATAAGCAGCGGTCTGCAAGTAAATCGGCCGAGCCAGATCCAGCGCCCGAATAATGGCCAAAGGGCGAAGGTCGAACACCCGATCTACCAGGCGCGCCAACTCGGCGTCCGAAATTTTTCCGGTCCCGAAGCTATCGACCATAATCGAGAGCGGGCGAGCCACACCGATAGCATACGCAATTTGAATTTCAGCGCGGTCAGCCAACCCCGCAGCGACTAGATTTTTTGCCACCCATCGGGCCGCATAAGAAGCCGATCGATCCACCTTGGTCGGATCTTTGCCTGAAAACGCCCCTCCACCATGGCGGGCGTACCCGCCGTAGGTATCCACAATAATTTTTCGACCGGTCAACCCCGAGTCTCCTCGCGGTCCTCCAATCACAAACCGCCCGGTGGGATTAATCAGCACCCGAATTTTAGGGTGCCACCACGCTCCCAGGGTGGGTTTAATAATCGTGTCCATCAGACCGTGAGTAATCTCGTCGATGTCGGCCTCGGGACGATGCTGTGTAGAGATCAACACGGTTTCTACCGCCTCAGGGCGTCCATCGCGATACTGCACGGTCACCTGGGTCTTACCGTCGGGCCACAAAAACGGGAGCAGTTCCTGTTGGCGAGCCCCATCTAACGATCGAGCCAGCCCGTGCGCTAAACTAATCGGTAGCGGCATCAACTCTGGGGTTTCATTGCAGGCAAAGCCAAAGACCATGCCTTGGTCGCCTGCCCCGATCCGATCCAGTTCTTCTTCGTCGCCCGCTCGACGCTCGAACGCCTCATCGACACCCTGGGCAATGTCCGCAGACTGTTCGTCAATCGAGGTGATGACCGCAACAGTATCGGCATCAAAACCCATCTTGGCTCGGGTATAGCCAATGTCGCGGATCGTTTCGCGCACCGTGCGCGCAATATCTACATAACAACCCGTCGTAATTTCTCCCACCACCAAGGCTAAGCCCGTGGTCACTACCGTCTCTGCCGCCACTCGGGCGGACGCGTCTTGGCTTAAAATGCTGTCGAGAATCGCGTCTGAAATTTGATCCGCCACTTTATCTGGATGACCTCGGGTCACCGACTCTGAAGTAAACTTAAAATCTTTGCCCACTTGGGTCACCCCCGACCAACAAAAGTCGCTTCCCTCAGTTCCGCGGGGAGCGTTCAGCGCTTAACATCACACGGTATCAACAGGGTCTTGCTTGGCCAATCAATACGAGGGACAAATATCCAAAAAAGTATAAAGGAGGGCCCCCCATCTGTCAATGCAGGGGATCCCTCGGACCAGGCCGCAATCTCACTTGCTTCCTCTGCCCTAACCTAGGCCTAGATCCGCGTGCTAGGCCTGGCGAGCGGTCATCGGGTTGAGATAACGGTAACTGAGATCAATGATCAGATTCAAGATTAACACCATCAGCGCCAAGAGAAAGAACGCCAATTCGGTGTTGCTTCGCCCATAGGGCGTCCCCACCCCGCCCGACAAGCCCCCACCGAGCATAGTGGTCAGCCCAGGAATTTGGAAAATCAACTCGATGACCAGCATATTGTTGACCAACATCGCCGCCTGCGGTCCGAAGAACGTGACCGTGGCCACCACCGAGGGTCGCAACGCATGGCGAAGCAACACCGCCCATTCGGGTAGCCCGCGCGCCCGAGCATGCACGATATAGTGCTGTTGGAGCACCTCGGTCATCCCCGCCTGCATAAATTTGGCCATATAGCCCACATTGCCCGCCGCCAACGCCACGGTCGGCAAGACCACACTGGCCGGTGAATTCCACCCGCTAATCGGGAACCAGTGCCAGAGGGTGGCGAAAAAGAACAACAAGCCCACTGCCATCACGTAGGGCGGAATGCCCTGCGCGGTCAAGGTCCCCACGGTGCCGACATGGCGCAACCAATGGCGATTGTGAATCGCGGCATAGGTCCCAAGTGGAACCGCCACCAACGCGGCCAGAAAGATCGAACCAAAGATGAGGATGAGCGAACTCGTGACCGCGGTTTGGAACACGCCGTTAGGATAATTAAAGTCCAGGGGAATGGCACGCTCTTCCTGGCCAATATAGCGGGCCAAGGCCAAAATGCCATGGGGCGGCACCGGCGCGCCCGGATAGTGCGGCCCCTCAAGACTGCTGTAAAAGACGATGAGCGCCGCCACGGCCACCACCGCAACCAACACCAACGCCATCCCCAACAGCCGATAGCCGAGATATACGTACCACTTCATCGCTCATCCCTCCTCGACCGCGGCCAGGGCATGGCAAGCGGCCTGATGTTGATCCCCGACCGTAAGCCACGGCGGAGCTTCCTGTCGACAAATATCCATGGCCAGCGGACAGCGGGTATGAAAGGCACATCCCAATGGCCGATCAATCGCTGAGGGCACTTCGCCAGGGATCCCGGTTAAAGACTTGCGCGCCGCTTTGGAGGTCGGCACCTCCAAGATCGACTGAAACAAGGCCTGGGTATAGGGATGTTTGGGTGCGGCCACCAGTGCCGCGGTGGGGGCCCATTCCACCAGCTCGCCTAAATACATCACGCCGATGCGATCACTCAAGTACGCCACCGCCGACAAATTGTGCGAGATAAAGAGATAGGCCAGATCCTCCGTAGTCCTAAGGTCATCCAGCAAGCTTAATACCTGCGCTTGCACGGACAGATCCAGGGCGGATAAGATCTCGTCGCAGACCAAGAGCTTAGGCCCGAGAGCCAAGGCACGGGCAATCATCACCCGTTGCAATTGGCCACCCGAGAGTTCATCCGGCATGGCCGGCCCATGGGCCGTCGTCAATCCCACCCGTTCCAAGAGTCGCCCCACGCGGCGCAAGCGTTCATCTCGGGTGCCAATATTGTGCACCACCAATGGCTCCAGGATGTTGGCAGCCACACTCACCCGCGCGTTCAACGCGGCTCCGGGATCTTGAAAGACGATTTGCAACGTCTGGCGCATAGTCCGCAGGGTGCGAGGAGCCACGGCACCCAAATTCACTCCAGAGACGGTAACCGTGCCACGATCCGGCGCGAGCAAGCCGATGGCCAACCGGCCCAAGGTCGACTTGCCGGAACCACTCTCTCCGACCAACCCTAAGGTCTCGGCGGTGCCAATGGACAACGACACGCGGCGTACCGCCTCGATGCGATGCTTCCCCCAGGGAAAGGTCTTGGTCACTTGATCGATGGCTAACAAGGCGTTATCCGACACGAGCTGTCGCCTCCTCCACGCGATGACAAGCGGCCTCATGCCCGTCCGCCAAGGACAATAATCGGGGGCGTTCGGTATGACAGCGCTCGAACGCAACCGGGCAGCGAGCCACAAAGGGGCACCCCCGGGGCACCTGGTGAAAGATCTCAGCCGAGCCTTCAATCGCTTGGATGGGCGCATGGGTCCCATTCAAGGGGATCATCGATCCTTTCAGCCCTTGCGTGTACGGATGAACGGAAGCCTGAATGAAGGTATCAATCTCTGCATTTTCCATGACTTGGCCGCCATACATGACCACCACCCGATCACACACATTGGTCGCCACGCCTAGATCGTGAGTGACCATAATCACCGTCATCTGCCGACGGCGACAAGCTTCTTGGAGCACCGACAGCACCTGGAGCTGCACAGTCGTGTCGAGCGCCGTGGTCGGCTCATCGGCAATCAGAAGGGCGGGCTCCGCTGCCAAGGCCACGGCCATCATTGCGCGTTGACGCATGCCCCCGGATAATTCAAAGGGATATCGCTCAAATTGGCGCTCGGGATCGGACAAGCCCAATTCGGTTAACAAATCCAAGGCCCGCCGGCGGGCCTCCGGTTTAGTGCAGATGGCATGCGCCAGCATCGGTTCCATTACCTGCTGGCCTACCCGCATCGAAGGATCGAGTCCATTAGCCAGATTCTGAAAAATCACCCCGATTTGCCGTCCCAAGATCTCGCGCAAGGGTCGGCGTTTGAGGCGTAACAAATCCCGGCCATCGAACCAGACCTGGCCACGGTCGATGCGACTCGTAGCACTTAACAGTTGCAAACTAGCCAAGAGCGACACGGACTTACCGGATCCGCTTTCCCCGACGACCCCGAGCCATTCCCCCGCCTCAACCGCCAACGACAAGCCATTGACCGCGTACACCGTCTGGTCTCGTCCAGGAAAACTGACCGCTAAATCGTTAATTTGAAAGAGCGCGCTCATAGAATACGGTTTCCCTTCGGATTTAATGCGGCCTGCAAGCCTTCGCCAACCACCACCAACGCCACCAAGAGCGAAATCAAGGTGCCGACGGGCATGACTAAGAGCCACCAATAGCCAAGGACGTCCTGGGTTCCCTGACTGATCAGTTGGCCAAAACTAATCAAGGGCAACGCCGGGCCGGTCCCATAAAAGAGACTCAATTCGGCCTGCAGGGTAATGATGTTGACCGCTACAAACGCGGTGTACACGATAATGCTATTGATCACCTGCGGCAAGATGTACCGTAGCGCAATAAAGGTACTGGAAGCGCCAATCGCGTGTCCCGATTCGACCAACTCGGAGTGGCGCACCGTCAATACCAACCCTCGGGTCAGGCGGGCAAAGCCAGCCCATTGGGTTAATCCAAAGACGCCAATGACGACGCCAATCGCACCATGAAAAACCCCAATAATGAAAGCGGCAAACAAAAACCCGGGAAAGGCATACATAAAATCGGTCAAACGCATGAGGATTTCATCCACCCAGCGAGCCGCCAATCCCGAGGTGAGGCCGACGAGAACGCCAACGACCAGCGCCACCACGGTGGCACCAAACCCTACCGCCAAGGTATAGCGCAATCCATACATTACCATGGTCAGCATATCTTGTCCCAAGCTGTCCGTTCCAAAGGGATGGCTGAGACTCGGACCCTCATTGCCCGCAAAGAGATTGGCATAGTGCATGGGATAGGGGGCCAATTGGCGACCCCAGAGGGCCACGATGGAAAATAACACCAACCAGGCCAAACCGATCACGGCCACCTTGTTGTCGGCAAATCGCCGCCACCCCTGCAACCACAACGAGGCGCGACTGCGAATCATCACCGACGGCGCATCTACAACAGGAGAAACCAAAGAGGGCCCAACCCCTTTCGATTAGACGTAGCATATCGGCATGGCACTTTCGCCAAAACCGTGCACAATGGATCCCGCCAATGCCAGAAAACACCGTCAAGATACTATACTCTCACACAAACATCTGAATCGTATACAACATTTAGCGATAAAGCAATCAGACGAGCTTTTAAATCACGGCCGATGCTCAAAGTCTGCACGCCCATCACAACAATCGGTTTTTATTAGCCATCCCGACAAAGCATTGGCATAGTCACGATCGCTTCTGCCTAATCGGTGCCTTTGCCCGAAGTGGACCCAGTCACGTGACTGGATATGAGCTATTATGCCATATTTCAGTATCCGATTTAATCATTTGAGAAAGAGCCCCAACCGACGCACGATTTGCTAGCAAAAAACCTTGGCCGAAAGCCCATTTCTTCCACTACTTTTCCAAACAATTCCTCCTTTTCCAATCGGTGGACCCTATCACCGAGAACGAGAGATAGGCCAGGCCGAGAGCGGCGAGAACCCTCGGTCTGGCTTGATGAAATGCTGAATAATCCGTCACATCCCACCCGGGGACTACGAGGCTGGGTGTTTCAGGCGAAACTTCTGGCGCGTGGCTTCTCCTCCACGCAAGTGGCGTTCCGCCTTATTCACCTCCAAGATTTTCTTCACTTCGGTTGCCAGTTGCGCATTGATTTTCGGCAGACGTTCAGTCACATCCTTATGCACAGTACTTTTCGAAACGCCAAAGACTTTCGCGGTATCGCGAACGGTAGCACCACTTTTCAGGATATAGTTCCCGATGTCTACCACTCGCTGCCAGATGTGGTCTTTCACCGCTCCGGCCCCTTTCTCCCCCCGCAATCTGGTTGAGTATATGGTTTAGGACACGCGAAAATGCCAGGGCTTAAAAGCCCTGGCATTCACTTCGACGACCCTTACGACGATGGGTGGAGGTAGGCGACCGGATTTGAGGCTAAGCCTGCATGATACAATTGGAAGTCAACGTGGGAGCCTGCCTGATGAGAATAGAGGTCAGACGCCCCAACGGTTCCCACGGTGTCGCCTTGACGAATAGATTGGCCCATCCGCACCTCGGCTTTGGCCAAATGAGTGTAGGCTGTCTCAAACCGCTTCCCATCATTGACCACCACCTCGACTCCGGTTTGCGGGTCGGATTGTACGCGCTCTACCGTACCCGCCCACGCTGCCTTTACCGGGGTGCCTGCCTTTGCTGCAATCGTGAGTCCCGGGTTGTAATACCACTCATTTTGCGTCCCCGAATATTGCCATCCGAAGTCCGTTTCGATCCGACCATTGACCGGCATCATCAATGGCTTGGATGTGGGCGAAGCCACCGTCGAATGGCTTTTGATTCGGGGTAAACGCCCCTTCGACCGGTGGACTTTTTTGGAGTGTCGGTGATGGAGCTCTGCCTTAACGCTGACCGCATGCCGTTCGCTGCGAATGGCTAGGGTCAATCCCGTGCCCACCACTAATATCCCTAGCACCCCAGCCAGTACCCGCCATAAGGTCCTTTGACCGTTACCCATATGTCCTCCCGCTTCCTGTGAAGAATGTGCTAAGAGATTCAAAGCAGTCATGTTTCAACATGCTCAACCCTAGGTTGCCCACGAATCGCCCTTTCTATCCTTCCATTCCCATTTTTCCCAGATTTTAGTATGTCACCGTAATCAGCGGAGTTCCGACCAACACTTGCGTGGCATGAACGTACCCGTCATAATCCATGGCTACTTGCAAGTTCACGGGGTGATTCTCGAGCATGTCGTGATGACCGATCTCCGGCGTATTAGCGGCTTCAGAAACCAAAGCCGGAGAGACTACTCCATTGACCTCCTGAGCATTGACCGCACTCAAGGCCTCTTCGACTCGCTTCGTTTCTTGCTTGCGAGTAAGGACGGGGTGGAGATACCCTTCCAAAGTCAAAGAGGTATGCGCGCTCCCTACCGTCGCCATCAATGTTTGTGCCCAAGCCACGCTCTCATTGAGCCCGTAAAATCCGTCATTCGACGCTCGGTCGATTACCGCATAGGTCGCCCCCGACGCCAAGTGCTCAACGATGACCTCGGTGTCCACCCGTCCTATATGGTCGACCACGGTGGCCTTTTGATAGCTGAGCCCGGTTGAAAGGCGAACCGGCCCCGAGACATGCGCACGACGCGCCAAATTCGCCGCCAACACCGCCAATGTAGGTGCTCGCGGGCTCTCGGGCAACACCCACCAATCGTTCAAACTGTATCCCGAAGGGTCCGCCTTTGTGGCGTTAAATGCGGTTTCTAGCGCGCGATAGGGCATCGCCGAAGTGCGCGCGCCAATCCAGACCAAACCGGCTAGCGCTAACATCCACCAAATATTGCGCATCCAACCATCCTCCTTGGCAACCTTTCCCAAATTGTTCCACCGAAGGCGCCATCTCATACCTAACAGAGCAACCGAGAAGGAGGCCGCCGACGAGGCTATTCGTAAGTCGGCAGACACTGGATTCGCTATGGTCTCAAAGCCGCACCGCTTCCTTCTTACTGGGAGCGTGGCAAGGAGCTCCGTCAAAGGTGTACCGAAGGCCCTGACGCTAGATCTAGTAGGACCGGGAAGAGCGCAGTATAATCACTTTTAGCATCTTTCAAAAATCACGCTTGTTCGTATCCAACAATATTTGAGCGATGGAGGAGTTCCCGTGGAGGTCAAAGCTGTGGCGGGATTGCTGGTCCCGGCAATAGGGTTTTTGTTGCTCTTGCTGGGTTGGCTTGTTCGCAGAAGTAGCCGACAGACCGCGGATTGGATAGAGCGCGAAGTGCCCCTTCCCCCTGATCGTCACCAGCCCTGGAATGCCGAGGACATCACTCAGCGGTTGTCTCAGGTGAGTGCCTCCGCCGCTTCCCCGGAGGGCACTGTGGAACTGATCGCAGGATGGATGGCCATTAGCCTTGAATTGAAGTTTATCCAGGCACCCGTCTGGTGGTGGGTGGGCATTCTGACCCTGGGCTCGGTATTGTTATGTACACTAAACGCGGTCGCTTGGTTCCGGTTCGTTCACACTCCGGTGGAGCCTTTGCAAGGGACGATAGCGGAGGTGACTCCCTGGTCGAGAGACCGCGCTAAAGCGACGCGGAGCACCTGGTTTCATGTCATTTTAAAAAGTCCTGACGGCATTCACCACGTTGCCGTCTCGGCGAAAGGTCTCTGGCGAGCTGGCATCATTTCAGAGCATCAAAGCTCACCGGATCGCGGTGTATCCCTTCAGGGCTGGTGGCAGCCGGAGCGTTCCCCCATTTTTACCCCTCAACCGCTTGTCCCTAGCCGAGTCGATCCCTGGTCACTAGCCATGCGCTACCTTACCCCATTAGCGATGGTGTGGATGACCGGCCCCCAGTCGACCACCGAGATTGGATGGCGAATCGCAGGCACCTTGGTCGTGGCTCTGGCCGGAATATTACGCTTCGGACCGCGGGCGCTGAAGACGGTAGTCGGCTGGATTGTTCCGGCTGTTTCGAGGAAATAATCGGTCGTCTTCTCATTCGCCTTCAGGCCGGCGAAGTCGTTGAAGGACCACGAGTCATCCCGATTTGACTCCTCCGCCAAAGAAATAGCGTCCAACAAGCCGAGCCAAGGGGCGCGCTTAAAGCCGCTAAATTTTTTGGGACCCTCCGCCTCATTTTCTCTTTTCTTCCCGATCCCGGACTGTTTGACCCGCTCAACTTTCCAAGCGAGAAACGCCCATGAAACCTGTATAGCGCTTGGGCTCATCCCATCTTCAGAGCTTTTTCTGTTTCTGGAAAAGCCGCGATGGGCAACGGGTTCGGGACCGGGCAAAATTGACTTTCCTCCAAGTTTTCACCAAAAAATGCGGGTTTGAGGCACCGAAACGGGGGCTCGTCCAAAATTTCACCCCAATTATTTCCGCGGAAAATCCGGGCGCCTAAAGCCGTGATGCGTTTAGCCCGAGGCAGACGGTCGAGCATCATCTCCACGGCCAGAGGTCTGACCTGGGGGTGGTGGTATGGGGATACACGACATACAAACGTGGCCTGGACCGCCACCGGTGGGGCACCAACATCATTTCGTTACCCATCTTTCGAGGGTCAGAAGAGTATATTGGTTGAATTTGTAGCCACAGTGCGATAGTTTTCGCATTATAATTAGATTAATTTCCACACATGGAAAAGTTCTCTTGATATTGCGTGTTGTCATTTGTTGAGTTTAGCTTTCTAGCGGGTAGCGGAATGACGAGATTTCCAAGAGGTTCGGAGTGGCGGAAATGGGACCTTCATATTCACTCTCCTGGAACAAAACTAAACGATGGGTATAAATGCAGTGATGTTCAATCGGAGCTTGACCTTTTTTGTCATATTCTCCACAACTCTGATGTGCAGGCATTTAGCTCGAGTTGAGAAACACTTTTTTTCTGTAATTACAAATGACGACATCCACCGGTCAAGGAAGACCGATGCTGACCTATCCTGGCCCGGGCGGACGGGATCGCTGGTCCCTACCCAATGCATGTAGGGAACCCTGTTACGGGTTATTTGCGGCGGCGACGGATCATTCTCGTAGACGCGGGCTGAAGGAGGCAGGTTGCTGGCGTTGGCTTTGCGCCTGCGGTTACAAACGTTGCAGCAGCTCATACCGCGGAAGTGGATGCGCTGGTAGGCCCCAAGGCTCAACACAATACCCGCCGCACGACCGTGCGGCATGGCATCGAGTATGGCTATGTGGGGTCCACTTTAAAGTCCCGGTCAGCCATTCGCGCGTGGTGCGGACCACTGCGAAGGGCGAAGACCCGTTGGCTACCTACCAAGCGTTCCAAGGCCCAACCCTGGCGCCCCAATAACATGCGTAAACGCATTCCGGATAATTCCCTGACGTCATTCCCGGCACTTGCCTCTCTCTCATGCACGTGAACAGGGTGTTATGGCTAACTCCTTTTGTCTATGGTTTGGCTAAGTCAGTGGTCATCAGTTCTAGCCTAATTCCGAGGGTGCACTGGTGGTCGGCGAACTCCCCCAATGGTATTCCCAGCATTCGCTGATTGGCGTAGGCAGTGGGGTTTTCTGCGTGCGTCAATCAGCGAATCCCAGCCCCTTGGGCTGATCTCGACTTTACGTCTGGCTCTGATCTGTGGGGTATTTGATGGCACGAAAGTTAGTGGAAGTGATGACAAAACTAGTTAGCGCCAACAACAGGGTCAACACCATTGACAGTCAAGCGGCTTCTAAGACATTTCAACCACTCGCTGAAAGCAACAGACGATTTTCTCCGGTGAGGTAATCTGAATATAGGCGGGAAATCTGGCTTCAGAACTGTACCCACATACCGCAAGTTTGTACGCAGAGTCGATGGAATAGTGTTTAAAACTCCAAGTTTTCGAATCCATACTGGAGTGAAAGCGAATCGCGCCTTCCGTTAAATCGAAACCAAACGAGTCGAGTGGAACAGACAAGCCTTTCCCATTCGCCTTGAGGTAACTCTCTTTCAAAGTCCAAAGCCGATAGAAGTATGCCAACCGTTGGGTAACTGGTCGATTCTCCAACTGCTTCACTTCTTCGGCTGTGAAAAACCTATTGGCCACAGTCAAATCAATAGGGATAATCTGCTCTATATCAATGCCAATTGGAGATTCATCGAATGCGGCGACCACCCACGACCCAGAGTGAGAGACATTGAACTGACATCTGGGGAAGTTCACAAACTGCGGTTTTTGGTGCCCATCAGCAAGCACAATGCATTCCCGGTGTGCAATTCCCCAATTTTCCGCGGCGTAGACTCGAATCAGCAATTCCCCGAACAGAGATCGGATGGCATCTTCTTGATTCCTGAACTTTCGAATTCTCTCTTGTCTTTCTTTCCCCATGTAATACAGCAAGGATTGGCATGCATCAAAAGATAAACCACGAACGTTGGTTGCAAGGACTTCCATTCAACACCTCTATCGTTAACGCGTTCATGATCGGCGATTTGACACCCCGTTCATCTCGCACAGTCTGGCCAATGATTATGATACCTACCGGTTGTGTAAAATCGAGCTTAGTATCGTCTTCAACAACTCAAAATTGCGAGTCGCGTAAGGTAAATTCAACATCTGAAAATGACCCCCGAAGCCTTGGTACTCAGCATACTGGCTCGTTGTCGCTGCACGCCATGGTTCCCCTCGGCGGATCCGTTCACGATGACTAAGCTCCCCTGAAGTGATGAGATGAATGTTAGCATCAATCGTGCCTGTGTTTACTAAAGAACTGACGTAATCAAGGTAGGTTCGTATATCTTCCTGTATTTGGTTGGATATGACAATCGCACTATCGCCATATCCAAGTTCTTGCATCACCCTTTTCTCCACAAATCGCCGCCATCCCCAGACACCTTGGGCCGTGAACTGCCACTCTGAGTCAATCAATATCAGATTTGAGACGATTTGGCCCCTTCTCTCCAATTCTTGGGCCACTTCGAATGCCAAATTGCCACCCGCCGAGTAACCCATCAGGACAATCGGAGACAGACTTCCGTTGGTAGTCAAAATGGCATTGGAGTACTGAATCACTTTATCTTCATCCGCAATATAATCGGCAGCGTATACGGACACCCTGCTCTGCAGGTGTTCCGCCATGGCCTGATACGTAATCGAAAATCCTCCGACAGGCGGGAAGCAAAACAGGGGCCGCTGTTTGGAACGGTTGAGCTTTACGAAGATGGATTGAACTTCACTCATCTCATTTTCCAGCGCCGCCAAATCTGAAATGGTCGGGGATTGCAGCAGGTCCCTGACCGTGATTTTGAAGTCGAGTTCCTGAGTGAGCATGGCGACTAATCGAATCGCGGAGAGAGATGTTCCGCCAAGCTCAAAGAAATGATCCTCCACCCCAATCGGACTGACCCCGAGCACCGCTTCCCACATCTTAGCCAACTTCTCTTCCACGTCCGTGCTCGGTGCCACGTACGTGCGTCCCCCATCCATCGTCACCTCAGGCGCCGGCAACGCCTTTCGGTCGAGTTTGCCGTTGCCCATCAGCGGCATC
>JAMCVM010000190.1 GCA_023475835.1 Bacillota bacterium
CCCGAACGTGATTTTTGAGGTTTTTTCCGCATTACATGACATGACCCATCGCGATTCGGAAGAAAATATGGCTGACGGACGTTGATGAGTTGCCCATGTCCGACGCGATCCTCCGAGTTCCCTAGGGAACCTCACGGAGACCTAACCCCGGGTCTCCGTTGTCAAATACTGTAGAGGCATCCTTTCTTTCGTGGAGCCCTGCGACCATCGTTCCGTTCACGAAACGGTTGGGCAAGGTCCGCATTAACCCACGCACAAAGAGCAGGGTACCATGATGTGACGGGGCCGAGGTCTACAGGGTGACGGAACCAGTCTACCCCAATTTCGTTTGACGAGTTCGTCGATTTGCGGGTCGGCCAGCTCGGGCACCTGTCGCCCGCGGTGCGAAAGAAACGAAAAAGATCGGCCGACGGCGAGAATTTCCATCATCAGCGACGCCGCATCGTGAGGCGAATCACGCTCAATGTAGTCGGCAGCAGCTTCGAGGTCGCCCAAGGCTGCGAGGGCCCAGTTTACTTGTCGGTCCATTTCGCCTTCCGCCGCTCACCCTTTTCCTGGCTTAGCACCCGACCGGCGCGCACATCCTCCAGACCTCGCTCCACCTTCTGCTGTATATACAAGTGCTACTAGACGTCCTCCACGGTGCAGTCATCCGGCAGACGCGCAATCAATTCACGCAACTGTTCTTTGATGCGCGCCATCGCCCAATTCCTTCCCACAGGCCCTCAATGCCTACTCCCAGTGTATATCGACCCACTCAAGGGTCATAGAGGTCGTCGGCGCGTTTCGAGTAGGACCGTTCTCCACGCGATCCGAAGTCATCGCCCTCGGGTCATCGATGAGCTGCTTCAACTCTTCGCGGGTCACCGCCGCCCCTCCCTCGCATCATGGTGCTGATTTGTTCGTCTCGACGCGATCTCGGCCAGATGCTGAGGGTGAAATCGCTCGGGAATTCGGGGTTGGACAGTCGGAACTGGCATAACCTGAGGATCACTCAGCCCGCACGCAGTATCGACATACCCATGGTCTGGCCGTTTTCCAAACTCTAACGGCAAACGTTAAGTATGAGGGTGGGTCGGTAATCCTTGCACAGGCGTACGAGGCCGTCCCGTGATCAGCATACCCCGGACGAAGGTGCTCCCCACAGGCATCGGCTAGTCGGCAGACCTACCCGTCATTCTGGGAAAGCGAGGCCCAAAGACTCACACGGTGCCGACTAGCGGGAATTGGAGACCGTTCGCTAGCCTCAGCGTTACGCCGCTACACCAGGGTCTCATCTTGATGGTGTGCCATCACCAACGTGATGAGAGACACGGCCAACAAGAAGGGAATGATCACCCCATGATCAATCAGTAAGTCAATCAGGTTCTGCAAAATGAAGGCGATTACGGTGCCAAAGGCCCCCAAGGTCCACGCATACCAAAACGAATCCATCTCTGCGAGACTTTTGCGCACCGCCTTTACGCCTGAGGTCAGCCACCGCCACTCTAGCCAAATCCCGGCGATGAATCCACCCACCCCCAGATCAGCCCCCCATTCCAAAAACAGGTCGTGGGCCATGGGAGGAATCCTGCCCACTAGATGTTTGGGACGGTGATGCTGAATGTAAAGGTGAAAGTTCCCCAGACCCACCCCAACCAAGGGATGGTGCACGAAGGCTTGCAGAGCGCTGCCCCAGATAATGAAGCGCTGCTGAACGTCATAATATTTATGGGGATGCAAAAGCACCTCGAAGATGGACAATACCTTGGTCAAGGGATTGGCATGGGCCAACACGCCAATCGTATGCTCATGGTGTTGAGCGGTCAGCTTCGACACTTGGACGCGGATGGCATGCCGCAGAGGGGCCGCGGACGGCGTCGATGCCCCCACCAGGTGATGGTATAGCGGCTTGAGGTCCATCTTACCCGCCAGGTCCACGAAACCGAACACGAGCACGGGAATGGCTACCGCATACGGTACCAACGGGGCCAACACCCGCTTGCCGCGGGTCGCGTAGGCCAACACGCCCATAAAGAAGACAGCCCCCATATCGGAAACCCAGGCCCCGCGTGAATACGAGCTAATCACCCCGATGGTGATGATCACAAGGCCTGCGGTGAGCCACCGCTTGGGCAGGTCGCGGGGGCCGATGGCCACCAAGGCAGCGACCATAGGAAAGAGGTCGGCATTAAAGCCGCCAAAGGGATTAGGTTGACCGAATACGGCATCGGCCCGAACATGAAATACAGAAATCTGGTTCGACAGCGGTCCCGCCCCTACCAGAAACTGGCCGAATCCGTATAGGGATAAGACCGATGCCGAGGCCACCAGTGCAAAGAGGTATAGTTTCCACACCCCTGCATTCAGTCCGGTGAACCGTGCAATGCCAATCACCACCACAAAGAATTCCACATATTCCAAAATCTTGATCACGGTGCCGACATGACTCAGGGCAGTCGGGAGGGAAAGGACTGACAGCCCCAGCAAGAAGACCAAGGCCCAGCGGTAGACGCTCGGGAAGAACAACTCCCACGCCTTCCGCAGAACATCCCCGAGCTTGGGTGCTGCCTGCCAGAGCTGATGCAGCACCTCCACCATCAATAAAATGGCCATGATGTCGGATGCATACAGTTTATGCCCGTGAATGACCACCTTCAGTGGGATCGGCGCCATGATAATAAAGGTCGCCAGGGCGATCGGGATAGAGCGGATCAGCACCCAGCCAAACCCAGCCAGCATCACCAGGGCTCCGAGAAGTGGGTTCCACAGCGCCAAGATGGCACCGAGCCCCATGGTTCCTATGGGAGGCCAGAGCGCCCTGGACCATCCCACCTCTTCATGAAATGGGATCGTCAGCGGTTGGCGAATCGTTTCCTTCATGGTTTTTCCGTGCAGTGCCCAACCAGGGCCCCGCGTTCCCCCTTCCTGTCCGCAATCCGAGTCCTCGCCCGGTGCGGTCGATTCTCAACACGACTTTGGATTCTCAACACGATTTATTATAGGAGATCGTCGTCAGCAAGCGCGCCCTTTCTCACATTTTTTACCGATTTCTTATCTGTGGACTTTGCCATCGGTCGGGTCTTGTCCCGTCGCACAACCTGCGTGCATCAATAGCCACTGCGATGAAGCAGGGACTGGTCGGGGGATGGCTTCGGTGGTCGAACGCTAAGGAGGAGGGTTCAAGACGGCGCGCGTACGTTCTCGATGGTTTTTGGTTGTTTTTTGGGCCCGTTTAGCATCTTGTTCACCATCTTTTTTATTTTTCCGGTCGGCTGTGCTTTCTACGCGAGCTTATTTATTGGTAACTATTTAGGTATACCAATTTGGTTCGTCCAAATTACAGTAGAACGGCAGCCAAATCCATTGAAAAAATAAGGCGCCCCCCTGAACCCAATCGAAAGGTTGGGATATCCTGCCCCCAAGTTGCGAAGCGGAGGGGAAAGGGGTCATGGGATCCCAGGGTTCGAAGTCTGAGGTCATTTCGGCTGAACTCCCATCCTTCAGGGACCGGGATTTGACTAAGATCTCGCTCCGGTGGATGAGGCTCAGGTTCAAGGGCTCTATACGCGAGGCGTCGAAGCGGTCCTGGCCAGCATGCTGGCCATCGTGGCGTTGGTGCGAGGATGATAGCATGACCCTGTCGTGCTGCGTCAGCGCGTCGACGCATGGGAACACCCACTCCACCAGGATAGCCACAACCGTTCGAAGCCGCCCTCCCGTGACGGCATTCGCAAGCGAAAGGCGAAACCGCGACGGCAGCGGAGTGGGAAGACACCCGGAGGCCCACGCGGCCATGGGGGCACCCCATGACGGCCGGTGGACCATCCCGATGCGGTGATTCAGCATGGGTCGAGCAGTGCGAGCACTGCCATCGAGACTTGAGCGAGGTGCCCGCGGTAAAGAGATCACGCCACCCAGGGTTTGATCGGCCGCACCGTCCCTTCGAGGTCACCCTTCATCGAGCGGACACTAAAATCTGTCGGAACGGCCACGCCAAGACGCAAGCCGCCTTTCCCCCAGAAGTGTCTCTTCGGGTGCAATATGGGCCAGAGAGTGTCGCCCGCATCGTCTATATGCAGGGTTACCCACGGCTTCCCGTCCAGCGAATTGGCGCAATGGTTTCGCGAGGAATGGCAGATTCGGTTGAGGTCCGGCCCGGTAATGCGCAGCATCCGTTAGGTTGCCGATCGCGGGGAACCGATCATGGAGACGGTCCGGCTGGCGCTGCAGCAGGATCTTCACACCATCCACGTGGATGAAACTGGGATGCGCGTCCGAGGCCAGTGGTGGTGGTTTCATGTGGCCTCGAATAGCCAGTGGACGTGGTGATTCGCCCATCCGAACCGGGGATATAAGGCGATGGATGCCGCCGGGATTCTGCCGAATCGGCCGCCGGACAGCCATACCATGCATGACGGATTACCCGCCTATCGAAAACAGCCGGGGACGGACTCGCTTGGTAATGCGCACCATGGTCGCGAACTAGAAGATGCCAAAGAACGCACCCACCAGCCCTGGGCGGAGGAGTTGCGAAATCCAGCGAATCATCGGTTATCGAAGGCGGATATGCCGTAACGGTTCCTGCACAAACGCCCCGGTCGGTGCCGCAACGTATTTCTGCGAAACCGCCGGTCTACTCTCCCCGTCATCCTGGTGAGAAAGAGGAGGTGGGGCCATGTGCTTGGGATGATACCGACAGGAATGACTAAAAATTCCGGGCCTGACCACCCGATGATGGGCTCCAAATGCCGCGTCACGGACGGACCAAATGTACGACGGCCTCGATGGTGATCCACAAGCCCAAGATACCGAGAACCAGACCCACGAACTGTTCCGTCCACTCCCCGACATAGCGTTTCAGTTTGGCACCAAAGGTGAAACCCGCAAGCGTGAAGAGAAAGGCTTGGACTGCGATGAGGACAACCGTCCATGCCACCGGTACCCCGATCGTCCCGATGGAGAAGCCGACCGCCAACTCGTCCAGACTAATGCTGAGGGCCGTGAGGACGAGCATCCATCCCACCAACTCCCGTTCCAGCTTTTCTTCCTCGTCATCCTCATCCTCGCACAACATCAGCCACACGGCCACCGAGACCAACACCAGTCCCCCCACGAGCGAGGTCCAGTTTCCAATCACGCGGCCAACGGTCTGCCCGATGATCAACCCGACGATGGGCATAAGTGATTCGGCACCGGCGAACGTGAGCGCTATTTTCACCTTGCCGCGAGTCTGCAAGGCTCCCAGGGAAATCGACATCATCAGGGTGTCCATGCCGAGAGACAAGACCAACGCCACCATTTTGACAATGACCAATGCGATTCCTCCGATTATACAATGTGCAACAACTTGTATCTTCTGCGCTCATGCGGTGATGCGACCTTCCGCACCGGTTCAGCGCTATGAGGTGTGATTCGGCATTGCCTCAACAATTCCCTGTGGGACACGTGCCCCCGTTAGTTTAACAAGATGTCGATAATCACTTAATTTTCGTTGCAATGATTGGCTATGTGCAATCTGTGGTTAGACTTTCCCGTCGTTTGGTCTAAGCCACCCTCTTCGGCCATCTCGATTCCGATTGGAAAGAGAGGAACATACTTGACAGGCCGCGACCGTCCGCTGGTTGAAATATGCCGATTGGTCGAATCCGTTCTCAGCACCTGGATGCGCGGTCACTATCGGTGGACCGGGGGCAGTTTCTCCTGCACATACGTCTCTGTAAATGCGAGAACCCGAATGAATCATGGCTGGGATCGTTGTGCTCATTCCGCCTGCCTGACTGGTCGCGTCAAATCGGTGCGGCGTTGACTCAGATACCAATTGGACACGGCGTTAGTGTCAATCTCGGCACGCATGCAACAAGCCTGGTCCGACACTATTTCGCGAATGACCAAACCGGCAGGGTCAATCAGCATGGACGGGCATAATTGCGCCCGATGGGCGACGTTCACGGCGGCTACCCAACGCTGGTTCTCCGCAGCGCGACTGATAAGGTGACTCCTCCATACGGACCGATGCAATTCGTCGTTGATCGCATGGGTCATGTACACGAAGAGTTCCGCGCCCGCTTCCGACAACGCCTGCCATTGCCCGGGGAAACGAACCTCACGACACAGCTGCACCCCCACGCGCAGACCCCCACCGGGAAGTCTGAGATGAAAGATGGGCAAGCTGTCCCCAGAAATTAAATGACCACGTTCATGGGTCGCGAGGTTCACTTTGTTGTACACCCCGCCTGCTCCGGTAGGTGCGAGGTAGTAGGCTTGGTTCCGCCACCCCTGACTGTCCTCGAGACAGGCACCCACAAACACGTGGAGACTCCTTTCGCGGGCGACTGCGCGCAAAGTCTCCAGCCCGTCACGCACCTGCTGCTGATCGATTCTCGCGAGAAATGTAATGTCATCGGAATACCCCGATAACGATGCCTCGGGAAACACCACCACGTCGTGGGCGTTGCAGAGTTCCAAGAACTCCACCATCTCCTGCAGATTCGCCGCCACGTCGAAGGTCATGGGAAAGGGTGCACAGACCACCGATGCCCTCATAAGAAGTCCTCCTCGTTCTCATTACCTTAACGATGTAGGCACATTCGTCCTGTATTGCCACGACAATCTACACCCACGAACCCTGTGGAAGATAATTCATTGGCTCCTTTCGTAGAGGCGTTTATAGTTCAAATGCATCCAAAGAATACCATACGATCTTACCGCGATCGATATATTATGCTATGTCGTTAACCTGCTCGTTAACTGCGTAGCCATTTATGACCTTAGAAGCGTTTCTCCAGCATAATTTTCGGTTCTCCGTGTTCATCCGTATACGTGCCGATAACATCAAAGCCGTGACGTAGATTCAGGATCAACATGTTGCGCCACCGATTTTCCGTGTGCGTACGAATTATTGCATAGCCTTGATGCCGACACCATTCGTGTTGGCGTCGCATAAGCTCAGAGGCGATGCCTTGCCCCCGATGATCCTGGCCTACTCCGCCTAGCCAACTGTAAAACCTCGTGGCCTGGTCTTGATAGCCGATCTTATACCCGACGACACGATTCTCATCGAGGGCGATGAGAATTAGAAACTTGGCGCGTGCCGATAGTTCTTCGTCAATCGAGTCTGAGTCAGCAGACGAGAAGATCGTACGATGTAGTGCACACATGCTTCGATACCATGCGGATTGCGTATCGATCTCGGTAAAGGCCTTATATTCCAAGATTCCTCCTTGCGGGTGTCGCTCTTCGTCAACTGGGAATGGTTAGATTAATCAGACGGACTCCTGGGTTCCCAATGTCCCGGTATCTGCTACATGATGGCCCCGGACGACGACCAGCAGTCTGAGCCATGCCCAGTTTTGCGCGACAAATAGTCAGACCATTCCAACCAACGGATTTGAGGGGCCCCCTTAGCGAAGTAGTGAGTGGGATCGCACACTTCAAGGAGGGACCTCATGATACCGTTAGAGTCTATCATTACGTACTTTGAGACGCACGGCAATCTTCGACGATCCCAGCGGAAAACGATCGCTGCCCTCACCTGGACCCTAATGCGGAACGCCCTTTTAGGTATCGTCGCCATTGGCCATAGTGTAGCGATGGCCCGGATTACCACCGCCAAACACGCGATGAAACGGGAGGACCGATTTATCGGCAATGCCGGTATTGATCTCGAGGGCGCGGGTCGCGACCTCATCACCACGGTCATTGGCGAGGCTCGCGAAGTCCTTCTCACGCTGGATTGGACCGATTCCAAAACCAAAGATGGCCAGCTTCAAACCTTAAGGATTAAGGTGAGGGCCCATGGCCGAGCCCTGCCCATTGCCTGGAAAACCGTGCGAAAAACGGAGTTAAAGGGCCGCGCGCGAAACTATGAAGAGGCCTTATGTGCACGCGTTGCCCAACTGCTGCCTCCCGAGTGTCATGTGATCTTGTTGGCGGACCGTGGCTTTGCCACGGTGAGATTTTTCCGTCTATAGACGGTATTTCCTGGAACTGGATGATTCGTAGTAAAGGAAACGTCTTAGTCCGCTAGCCCTGTTGGGCAAGGGACGGCGTCTGCAATAGGACAATCGCGGGGACTATGGGAAGACGGCAGCTGGGGGGATCATACACGGGCCTGTGAATCGTCTCCGCCGATTTAATCCATAGCGATCCCTGGTTCTGCTCGTCTCGCCCGGCCTCGCCGCACGATCCTGAGGTCACGTGGTGGCGGTGTACGGTCAACGCTTCACCTGTGAAGAATCCTACAAAGACCAAAAGAACAAGCCGGTCCAAAAATTTCACATGAATTGCCTGAAATTGGGCACGGAAGACCGGTGGGACCGGATGTGGTTAATCTTTGCCTTGGCGTATTATTGGCTCAATGTGGGAGGATGGGTGGTTGAGCACGGTGGTGAGGACCGTGAATGGCGTGCCAATACGTCCGAACAGTGCACCCATGCGTTATGGCTATTGGGCTATTGGGCTATTGGGCTATTGGGCTATTGGGCTATTGGGCTATTGGGTGCTTCAGCGCCATGATTTAGTCTGGCAAACCCTGGTGCGAAATCAAGCGGCGTTTCGGGGGGCAGTCCGCCGGTAGGCGAGGTGGCGGCTCCCACCTAATCGGCGAGCACCGCCCATAGCATACCCCGGCCACCCGGATCAAATGTTCGTCTGTGTCGGGTGGGCGTGAGCATGCCATCGACCCCTTCTCGACCCTCGTCGTGAAATGCTCCCGAGGGGTCACGCGGCTGACCGCGAACAAAACTTCTCTCTCCACGATCGTGGCGAGATTAGGGCATGAAATAGCTATAGAATTAGAGGAATTTACCCACAAACAGGTAAACACTGAGGATCATTCAGCTATTCGCCGCTGTCTTTAGACTTCCTTTCTGGCTGGCTCGCCGATCGTGGAAAGCTATATTTCACCCGGTCGAGGGTTGAAAATGACTGCTTAAATGGATCGAGATGCGCCGTCGGGGTCCATCGGAGGTTTCCTGCTGCTCGATGTATGGCTTGATAATCGACAAAGGCGCTCCGCCGGCTGATCCGGCCAAATAAGTCGGGGACCAAAGCCTTCCGCCCCAAAGCGCTCGCTTAATGGTGGGATAGTGTTTCTTACGGATCAGTCGGGATGATACGCCTTTAAGACTGGTCTCCCATCGAGAAATGGCTATCTTCGGTGGTTAAGGGATCAGCAAATGCACCTGATCCCGTTCCCCGTCGAATTCCCCCAAGGTCGCTTCGAAGTCCTGGCATACGTCGGAGAAGATCGTTCGCAAGTCCCCCCGGATCTCTTGGGTGAAGACCAACCATCGAGACTTCGCCACAAAGACCCAATGCACGGTTGGCTGAAGACACCATGCCTACCAGTTCTATAATCGCTGGTATTCGCCATGGACCAATGGTCTAAGAGAAACAACTGTTCTCCACGAAAGAGGGTGCTTCCTGCAAGAGACGACGGTCTTCACCTTTCGTGTTTCCCTTTCCCAGACGGAATGGGAAACAGTGGCTGAAGCGCGCCGAGCCGCGGGCGACCTGTAGACGCGTGGGGTCAAGATTCACCGTGTCTGTCGTCGGCGGCCGTGGCCGACCGAAACCCAACTGAAAGCCCATTTTAAACGGCGGGTTCCGCTCCACTCACAGACCGTGCAAGCGCTTATCGAGAAGTTCTGCGCCATCATCGACCGGGTTCGCACGAAGAGAAAGCAGGGACAAACGATCGCGGCACCTCTATCGGTTCCGTCGATACTTTAACCCCACTTTTAAGGGCCAAGCGCTTAAGATTCAAGGTCAGCCTCTGCTCTGACCCCGTGGTCGGGGACGTGAACCCATTTGGGTGCATCTCCCGGAGGTGATGCTCTCTGGGCGGATGGTGCAAGCGGAGTTGGGCTTTGGTGAACTCTACCTGACCATCACCCAAGCACTAGCCGAGCCCGTTTTGCCGGAATCCGGTAAGGCCGGAGGGCTGAATATCGTAGAGATTCATCTGAGCATTGTCTCGAACGGCGAAGCAGCGCTGGCGGTGTCGGGTCGGGGCCTCAGGTCTGTGAAGCAAGGTCGCGCAAAGGCCCAAGCAAGCTCCGGAAGAAGCGAGCTCGCACGAAACCCGGGTCACGCCGACGCAAGCGTCTGAACCGAGCCCGATACCGCACCACCAGAAAGTGGAACGGATCATCCGCAATGCCTTCCATCATGCTGCGAATCCGATCGTGGCGTTTTGTCTCGCCTGCGGAATCACCATCCTTTACGCGGGCGACCTCATCACCCTCAACGACAAAAAACGGCATCGCCGATCGCGACGGACGAACCCAGAGGTCGGGGCCTTGGAATTTGGGCGTTTCGAACAGGACTGAGCCTACAAGTTCCGTCGTCACGGTATCCAACTGATCACGATCAGTGAAGCGGACACGTCCCAAACGTGTCCGCACTGTGGCCATCCCACCAAGATGGGGGGCCGAACCTACCATTGTCGCGCCTGTGACTATCGGGTGCACCGGGATAGAGTTGGCGCGGTGAACATTCTCAACACAGGGATGCATTCAGAGGAGATCCGCCCCGGGGGAGTGTTTGGTGCCTCAACGGATCGGGTATCGCCGTCCCGTCCCTCTCAAGACGGCGTCAAGGCGCAGCCCATCTGAACCCCGGCATGTTGCTGACGGGATAAGCCATGGCGAGTCAGGAGGCTCACTCCGAGGGTCTCACGATCCGCGACGAAGCCACGGTGGTCCCCTCAGAATCTCCGCCCTTTAGGGCGGGGATGTTCAAACTCCCATCTTTATTGTCTGCATGGTCTGCATGGTCTGCATTGTCTGTGTCAGTTGATCGCGGAACGCCTAGCGCAAGCAACGTTTCAGATCCTTTCAATGGATTCAGAACTTAGGCCTGTTTGAGGCTCTACGCACCGAGTAGTGTGCGCTTAACTCGAGGACCCTGGCCTAGTGTTGGAACTAACTGGTTTTGTCATCACTTTGACTAACTTCTGTGTCATCAGTTCCCCCATGCGGAGAGACCGACCTAAAGCCGAGATCAGCCCAAGGGGCTGGGATTCGACCTGAACTCGGCCTGGGGCCCTCGCAAGACCGGGTCTGATTGACGCACCCCCCAGTACCGCCAGCACTCGCCGTAAAGCTCGTCGCTGTACAGCTCACCAGAAAACCCTCGGTCTACGCCAATCAGCGAATGCTGCGAGTACGTCGGGAAGGGTCTTCAACTAGCCGTAGATGCTCAGAAACAGGCCGGAAGTCCTGACGACTGACTTCGCTAAACCAACGACAAAACGAGTTAGCCATAACACCTGGAACCGCCCCCTTATCTGAAACACCTGGGTCGATCCGTGGATGCAAGAACCTCACGCGTCACTGTTCCGATTCTTTACAGCGACCGCCGTCCTATGGCACACTGATTTCGCAGCGTAAATCGATTCCCCAAGAAAGCGAGAGAACACTTTGGCACGTCAGCACTCTCTTCCCCGGCACAAACGCTTATCGCGTCCATCCCGGCTGCAAGCCGCAAAACACTGGATCGCCCAATATTCGAGAACCCATATCTTACGGAGCTATCGTAAACATTTTGCTGTGGATTTCGAATGCGCGTTAAAGGAACTAACCCAATTGGGCAGCAGGTTCGAACCCGAATACGTTGCCCAATACCGCCATAGCCTGCACGGTCAGCACGATCACCGCCGCATCCGGCGAGCAGCTCAGGTGCATCACGCTGAGGACCGTGGGGAAGAGTTGGCTTGGTTGCTTGAAGCCATGGGCGTCGAAGCTTATGGCTACGAAGAACAGTCCTATGGAAAACAATAAACGCTTATACTGCGCGCGGGACACACGCGACGATTTGGCCGCGAAGCCGGGATCGCTCCGACATCCCACTAAACAAGGCTTTCGTGTACCCGATCACTCTCCTAAAAAACGAAAACTTTGATCCGCGGGCAGTATAGCCATTTTGAGAGATCAGCACGCAGGTAGTGAAACAGCTATCCCGGCTTGGACTTATCGCAGAGACAGCTTTAGATCGCCTATGATAAATCCGACTCTGCCCCCAAAGGTTGCGTTGAGGAACTCCGAACCCTTTCAGGCCTTTCCGTTTCATGTTCCGCCGTCTTGGGTTCGCTCTCCTACGATTTATTCCAATCCGATTCGTGCGCTATCATAGAAAGGGGCCTGGAAGGGGGTCAGCCACTCCGAGCAATCTCGCGAACCCGGAAGAATCACTACCGACAAGGTTTACAAACGCGATAGGATGTTAACGGAGGGAACGTCAGATGAACATTTCAGAGGCCGATTGGCGGGTGTTCAAGGAGGTTCGAGCGGCTGCACTCGACCGCTTCTGCCGTAGAATATTAGACGAGTGCCGAACTTTGTGCGACGACCAATCCGAGTCCGCGCACAAACGCTACCTGAGCCTATACGAACTCCTCCAACAACGCGACAAGGAAATCGCCGAAGCCTTCGATGACTTCCGTCGCTCGACCGCGATCTTCGCCCTAATGGCCATGCGCCAATACGGCTTGGTGACCCAGGCGGAGTGGAAGAGGTTCAGTCCTGATACGTTGCACTGGGTGTTAGGCGACGACTGACAGTCCCATGCTCGAAGAGCTCCGGGGCAGCAACCTATTCGAAGTCCCGTCTGCGAACCGGTCGCCATCAGACGGAAGCACCCTTAGGACCGTGCCGTACCCGGTCGACTGCACACTATAAAGGTGTGCTCTCTCGGCTAGCAGTGCAACAGAATCGAGAGAGATTTGGATGAGTGACCGCTTGCGGTTAGGCCTGATGGGGAATTCCGGAGGGGTTTAACGAGGCTGAAAGCAGAATATTGGTGTCGATCAACACCTTCAATGTCAGTCGGTTCCCTTTCGCACGGCTTTCACCAAATCCATCACGGCATCGTCGGATCCCAAGTCTGCTTTCTCGGCCTCGCCAACCATGTCCTGTTGGAGCATCTTCATCGCATATACTGCGCACGGATCATAGTTTTCGTTTTTAGGAGAACGCCATCGTCTTGGAAACCCATTATGCAACCATGGGTTGAGACGCCCACAGCCTTGGCATCAAACCGTCAAATTTGACCCGCGCGCAGTATAGATGGCCGAATTCATCAGGATGACGCGATCGTCCTCACAGATGAGCGTCACCCGGTCATCGGTCGACAGCCGCAATTGCGATCGGATATCCTTCGGAAGCGTGATCTGTCCCTTCGCCATGACTTTAGCCTTGTCGATGATAGGAACCGCCATGGTAAGACCCCCCCTTTTCAATGAACCAACGCACTATGAGAGTTTTCATAAAAGATCAAGGCGACTCGCTGAACCCGTTTCCAGTCGCGGTCTCGATGGCAATTGTAACACTACGTTCTACCAGTTCGGTCCTTCTGTAGGAATCTTGTCCACGATCAGACCAGCCGTGCTCGCAGATCTCCTGGGATGTCCACCGATTGCCTTGTCGCCTCGGTCTCTCGACTTGCACCCGAGAACGAATCGAAGCACTGGGCTTCCTAGCCGGTTTTAGTGAGACATTCCTAAACCGGCATCCTCAGATGAGTCCGGGTCGATGAACGTCATCCCTGAAATTCGGCATATTGAGGGTCAATGATGGCTGGCGGAGAAGGGCGCCCTAGATGACAGGGGTTCTCCTGACACGCTAAATTTTCGGATGAGGACGCCTGTTCGATCGACGATGGCCCAAAGGGTTTGTATGCCCGAAGTGCGCAGGTGCCTATGGACCGTGCAAAGGTCGGAGCAGACTGCCCTGGCGTCTGTTAGGGCGGTCCAAGCGCATCAGGCCACGCAGAAGGTGACGTTCCGCACGGATCCGCAGACCGTTGGGGAGTCATGGGGTCAATACCGGCATGAGCACCCCCAAAGCCTATATCGACGGGACCTTTCACGGGCGCGATCGCGCCCGCAGGCCACGCTAGTTCGAAGAGATTACGTGCCGATTTGTGTCGAGTCTCACACGAGTGGGCCACGACACCCACCGTGGGTCTCACATTCTTTGACCAGTGTTTGGGTGGGACACCCCGCATCTCCGATCGGTCAGGCCCCAACGGTTCGTACGCACTTCAGTCCCCGTGGCACCTGGGATACAGCCTTCCAGGATGAGATGGACCGGATAGATGCCTAGCGAACCGCTGACCATGCCATTCGGCCCGTGCCAAAAAGCTAGTCGCGTTCGAAAGGGGCCGGCAAAGTGAGACTTCCATGGCGCTATAACCTGGGACTGACGATTTAACCGGCGGGCCCTAGGGACGGGCATTGCCGACCGGCTGATTATGGCGTGTTTCGCTAGGACACTCGGCTCTTGCGCATCGACTGATGGACGCCCACACCGAGTGGTTGTTTGTTTAAGGAATCTTGGCTTACCGAAGCATTGGGAGAGTGTATATCCAAGGCCGAACCCATTCGTTTCAGCACCACACCGAACGGAAGCCTTCACGCGTTACCAAAGTAACCTACCCGTCGGCACTAATATCTTAAGTTTCGCATCCCCATATTACGCCGAAATGTGGCACCGGAGATCGCGTAATCTCTTGGCCTGCTTGACTTTAGCAACATTCCACTTTGGCCGTTTAGCCGACCATACCGAGACTTCGCAGTGGATTGCCTAAGAAGGACTTCTCAAACCGCTCTTGGAGTGCAGCCTATGGCGGCGACTGTTGAAATTGCTGGAGATCCATCGGGCCCGACTCCGCGACGGAGCTAAGCACGGCGTGCAAGAGATCTTCAAATAAGGCCCACAAGCGTTCGGCCAGATTTTTCTCGCGCAACTCGGCCACAATCCCCTCGAAGAGGAGGCCTAAGGATTCGTAGCCATCGACTCGGCGGAGGTAGGCTAGAAAGATGTAGGTGATACACCGTAGGGTGACGTGGGCGATTTGCGCATCCAAGTCCCGAGATTGTGAGCGGCCAAGACGTACGTGCTGCTTCATTTCTTTGAAAAACACTTCGACGGTCCAGCGAACCGTATAGATTTCCATCATTTTCACCAACGAAAGCGCGGTGTCAGTCGACAGAAAGAGCCGCCATTCCTTAGCATACGGGAATCGGCAGAAATACCATTGGACCTCCCCGACCCCTTCGTACGGCACGACGACCTCAAAATATCGAGGGTTGAGTTTGCGGCAACGCGAAGCCTTGCCTGCTTTCTGTCACTGGGTCAACAGCGTCTTGGCGTCGACTGCCACGCCTTGGTACTCATATTTGCGCT
>JAMCVM010000188.1:0-14799 GCA_023475835.1 Bacillota bacterium
CAATTGTTCGAATTTCATGACGTTCCTCCTCGATGGTAACGAATGGCCAACATGACCTTACGTTAGCGCCGAGGAGATCAGCAGTCCACGGTTATTTACAACGAATATACGCCGTGAGACTCGATACAATTAGATTATCACCACAACACGAGTACATGCGCAAGATAGCCAAGTTATGCTATAGGATATAGTGCTAACTCCTTCCCTTCAGAAGAGCCGCACCCAATCCAATTTGGCGCTCATGCGTCGGTTCATAGGGGGACGACGGTTTCGTTATAGGGAAGTAAGGTTTAATACTCCCTGGGACGGACCGACGTCGTCTCCGAAAGACGGTGGAGCAAGGATGGGTAAATCAGTAGCGACATTGCCAGGGTGGGAGCGCGATGGCATTTGAACGGCGCATCGCTCTCCCACCAACCGGCGGTATTACACGCACGAGAGTACCTAGCTTGCATGGGACTCGTTGCCACCGAATGAAGATGGGTCGTCTTCTATGCGCGGGTGCCAATCTGTAATCAGCGATGCGATCTACTCAATCAAATCGGCATGTGAGAGCGATATTGTGAGCAACGTGAGATGATCCCGATCGAGCCCGATTTGGGACCTTGGAAGTGGCTTGAACCGTTCCCCGACGAGGTACACAGTGTGTGCAAAGTCCCTCCCTGTCATGCCCTAAGATAGGCTTTTTGTAGTATGGTATAGGCATGTTATTCAAGTCGGATTAAGCGGCTGAAATTTCGGGGTGTGTCGAAAAGCACGATGCGCTAGTTGGAAGTCGATAGTCGTCACAAACCCGAACGCGTCGCCGCCGGTCATCGTTGGGACCGTTTAGAAGATTTAGTCCAGATGGTTCATTGCCCGATGCCCACCCGAGGTCGCGTGACGACTCTTTATGCCCGAGAGGCTAGTCACAATCAGAAAGCTGACGTGGAGCGACAGGTGATTTTGTTGTCCGAGTTCTGGATCAAGAACGGTTGGACTCATGAGATGATTCGCGATTGACGATTTGGGCGTAATTACGATAAAAAAGGCTTGAGAGCACTATGATCAGGCATTATGCGCCAGGGCGGGGAACGGATCGTCATCACCTAGAAAGACGGACCATTGCGTTTCGGTGCTGAACTGGTTTTTGCCATGCGTGAAGAATTTGAACCCGAAGTGGTCATTGTCAACCGATCGGAAGAGATGAGCTTCGAAGATCATTTGACCCAAGATGTTTTTGAAAAAAACCCGAATGCCAGGTGCCTTACCACCGGCCTCTGAGCCAACTGACAGCTAGGACCCAGTAGTCGTGCGATGAGGCGAAGAAGACTCTCCAACCGAATCCCGCCGTAGACCCGGAGATCAAGGCGGTGGATAGAAAACTCTGGCACGTAGTCTTCTTGCGGTTGGATGAAGCCATGCGAGGATTTTTGGGCCCTAGGCCTTTCCTGGCACGATACAGGATCGCGGCGACAATGCGGACTGCAATTTTCTTGCCCGCCTAGGACCATATGCTGAGCGAAAGCTCCGGAATTTGATCGGTTCACATATGTTTAGAAAGGGCAGGTGTCATGATGAATATCGAGTTAGCCTATGGGGATGGGCGCATCACCGCGGAGGTGCCAGAGAATGCGACCGTGATGCGCCCACGGTCAATACCGACATTGCCGGATGAATCCGGTGCCCTGTGGGCGGCGTTGGCTCGACCCATGGGCACAAAATCGTTAGCGGACATTCTTCATGGCAAAAAAAGCGTGGCCATCGTGACCCCGGATATCACCCGGCCTTTGCCGACCGCTCGCATTCTTCGGGTCTTATTGCCGCTGATAGGGCAAAGTGGAATTGAAGCCGAGCAGGTGGTCTTGGTCAACGGCACCGGATCCCATCGCGGCAATACCCATCAGGAACTGTCGGAAATGTATGGTTCAGATGTGGTCGATCGCTATCGGATTGTCAATCACGATGCTTACCAAAAAGATGGCTTGGCGTATGTTGGACGGACGGCCAAGGGGTGTGAAACGTGGTTGAACCGTGAGTTTGTTGAAGCGGAGGTCAAGATTGTCCTGGGCCTGATTGAACCCCATTTTTTTGCGGGTTTTTCGGGCGGAGCTAAGGGAATTTATCCGGCACTGGCCGGGATTGATTCGATCATGGGGTTTCACAATGCGCAGCAAATCGGGCATCCTCGGTCAACCTGGGGTCTTCTTGAAGGAAATCCTCACCAAATAGAGTGCCAGTCAGTGTGGGACTTAGTTCATCCAGATTTTTTGCTCAATGTGACCGTAAACCAGGAACGGGGCATCACCGGCGTGTTCGCCGGATCGCTGGCCGAGGCATTTTTTGCCGGTGCAGACTATGCGCGTTCAGTAGCTATGACCGGAGTCGAGCCGCCTGGGTTTGACATCGTAGTCACGACGAACAGCGGGTATCCCTTGGATCAAAATCTCTACCAAACAGTGAAGGGGATTTCTGCAGCAGCCAAAGTGGTTCGGCCTGGGGGTGCCATTGTGTGTGCCGCCGAGTGTCGCGAAGGCTACCCGGATCACGGCGAGTTTCGTTCCTTGATGGAAATGGCTGCGACTCCACAAGAGCTATTGGATCAGATTGCCGCCCCGGGGTTTCGTCGTTTTGACCAGTGGGAGGCGCAAACCTTGGCCAGTATCTTGACTAAGGCTGAGGTATGGCTCTATTCGGCCATGGATCCATTGTCCGTGGAACGGGCCATGCTGCATCCGACGCCTTCGGTAGAGGAGGGGCTGGCCAGTGCGCTGGCCAAAATGGGTCCCAACGCAAGAGTCGGGATATTACCTGAGGGCCCTATGACCATTCCCTATGTGATGGGATGACTTTGGCCTGGAGGTGTCAACTTGGCCCTTGGCTTGGCAAAATGGGGTCGTCTACGGTCCGAAAAGCTACGTCCTATTGGCCGCTGATGCGTGTATAAGCCTTGGGCTTTGTCAATGCCATGACCAAAGAGCCTGCCCCCGGGCAGGCTCGCTCTCAGGACCTCAACCCTTCGATCTGAGGTGAGGACATGGACCGGCGGCCAGGGTGATGACGGCGGGCGACCGATCGAGGTTCGAGGATCGTTACCGCTCGCGGACGAAGTGGATTCATCGCTAAGATGGGGGTCCCGTGGTGGTCCGCTTTGATGATTGGGAGCTCAAGCGGCGGATCTGGGCCCCAGGGACGGGGGTTCGCCGCAGATTTTAATGATCCGCGAGGTCAAACGATGCTCCCTGCCCATGTTGCCGAGAGGTTCCCGCCCTTGTTTCGCCGACTAACCCCTGGTCGGCTGTGCGATCGTGCTCTGAGTTTAAAGCTGGCTCCGCGCTTTATCCCAACACTATCGCGAGAACGGGCAGCTGTCGGTTGGTCTCTTCCTTCTTTCCTGGGCCAGAAATTTTGTGATTCTAAAGATTATTACCTGAAAACCTGGGCTTTTGCTGAATTAATACAGCAATTGCCGAGATCTATGGTACAATGTTCTTGTGTAAACAATCACAAACTATGGGAGGTCTACCATGTCTACTGAAACTGCCCGTTGCCCTCGATGCCGAACCAGTTACCTTGTCTATCGCACGCTACAACGCACCGGAGACGTTTATTCCGTATGCGCGAATTATCCCAAGTGCTCTTACGTAGGCGATTTTGAAAATGTCAAGCCAAAGCGTTCGCATCGTCAGGACCAGGCTGGCTAAGTCGGTGATCACATCCGATCGGATATCGATGACACGGAGTCTTGCCCGGCTTATGCCGACCAACTTGACTCAGGCCGGGGTCCGGCAACACTCCGTGTCGATCATCGGATGACGTAAAATTCATCGGCGCTCTGTGGTAACTATCTCTCTGGCATTAAAGATCTGGCCCTGGTGACGACCAGAGTTGAGTGGTTTCGTCTCATCCATCAAGGAGCAGGTTTCAAGTCTTTGGTGGCGAATACATAGTCGTTTTTGGACCACCTAATCCCGTATCCGATCTACCGCCATCGGGCAGCACTTGCGCTCTTCTCCCCACAGCATTCATCAGTTCTGTGAGGGTAATGGCTTTTTTATATCGATAACGTTGGCATGCGAAGGATTACTTCCCTGACGCATAAACCAAGGCTGGGCGAAATTTGGCTGGCTTCTCTTTGTTGGGAGTTAGAATAGGGGCCCGTGGAGTCTTTCGAATCCAGGGCGAGATCGATTCAATCGAAACGACTATCCGGAAGCTTTGAAGATCGCGGGTGTGTTCAGGAAGTGCGTGGGGGCCAATTCACCGCGAGGGAGGCCATTTCGCATAGGGCTTCGCGGTCGCTAGCGCTGAGAGACCAGCCCATGGCCTCAGCATTGGCTTGCGCCTGGCGTGGATGGGTGGCGCCCGGTATGGCCATCAGACAGCGTCCTGGCGTGGTGATGATCCAATTCAAAGCCACTTGCGCCGGCGTTACCTGGTAGCGTTTTCCAAGGTGGTTCAGGAGATCGATGAGAGGCTTGGTGCGGCGGAGGTGTCCACGGCCGAAGCGTGGATCCAAGCGCCTAACGCCAGAGGGGCGGGTATGGTCGTCGTGAAATTTGCCGGTTAACAAGCCTTGGGCTAATGGTGAATAAGCGATAATGGTGATGCCTAAATCCTTGGCTGCCGACAGTAATCCGTTTTGTTCAATGCGGCGGTCTAGAAGGTGGTAGCGTACCTGATTGGAAACCAACGGGTGGCCATGCGATTTCAAGGCGCGGTGCGCTTCGAGCATTTGCGGCAGCGAGAAATTGCTGACCCCCGCATGAGCGATTACTCCCTGGTCTAAGAGTTCGGCCATGACGCGCATTTGGGAAGCAATGGATGAACGAGCATAGGGCTGGTGGATCTGATAAAGAGTAATAGGGCGATGATGCAGGTGGCGTAAGCGTTCGTCCGCACTTTGGCGCAGTGAATGCGAGGAACGGAAAACCGGCCACCATTTGGTTGCGATCAGGGCTTGGCGATTGTTGGCGGTCGCATCCAAGGCAGTAGCGAGGGACTCCTCGGATTGACCCTGGCCGTAGATCTCAGCGGTATCAAACCAGTTAATCCCATAGTCTAATGCGCGGCCAACGATTGCCTGAATTAAGGAGGGCGGCAGATTGGGCCAAAACTTACCCGCCAATCCCCGACCCTGGCTAAACTGCCACGTACCCATTCCAATCGGCGAGAGCATGGTCTCGCTTTCGCCCAGACGATATCGCATCGGTTGTCCATCCACGGGCTTCATAGTCCTAAGTATAACCTGAATAGGCGCCAAATGTTGGGCCTATCGCCGATTCTTACGCAATCCACCGGGATGCGAAGCGCGAATAGCGTGGTGTCTGCAACGGTCGTGAAGGTTCACGATGACCGAATCCAGAAACACCCAACAGGGGATATTTTCGTCCCGTCCGCGCTGAATTTGGTTAAGCCATTGAGGCGGATTAAGCGTCAGGCTGTCTTCCAATCTGAAAACTTAGGCCGAACAACGGTCTAAGTTTCTTTACTAATCGTTGTGCTTTTCGGCACAGAACTCCCCGAAAAGGCTCGTCTTAGGTATAATTATGGATAGAGTGAGTGGAGTGATCGGGAGGTTGACAGGGTTGGTGAGTGACGATAAGCGAGCCAGGCCGATGTTTACGGGAAGAGATATCGAGCGGTGGTGCGGAACCGCGCAAGCAAGCCGAGGCCGAAGCTACTATCAATCGGGACGGGTCATTGCTTTTGGCCCTCATCCTACCAACGAGGGATGGTATCGAGCAACGGTTAAGGGAAGCTCAGCCTACACCGTCGACCTTGGTTTTAGTGGCGAGGACGCGATGTCAGCCACCTGCAACTGTCCTGCATACTCCGCGCTGGGTCGCTGCAAGCATGTGGCGGCGGCGCTTTACCTGCTCGAAGCTTCTCAGTCAAATTCGGCGGTCTTGCCTGTCAAATCAACGATTAGGGAGAGAACATTGGCCGTCGCAGCGCTTCGCTCGAACTCTTCGTCAGCCGGGTCGTCGGTGGTCGGGGTGGCCTCACCGGCCAAAGCGTCGGCCGCCCAGCAGTTAGCCTCTTTCTTAGCGGTGTTCGAGCGGGAATCGGTGAAGGCATCTTCAGAATCTCGACTCCGGGGGCCAGAAGCGCTGACTTCCGAGACCCTCTTGGCTCAATTTGTCCTTCAGGTCTCGGCTACAACCAGACCGACGCTCAGCGTGCAGGTCAAGATGGGACCTAAGCGGCTCTACGTTGTGCAAAAGATCGACGAGTTTTTAAGCAAACTTGATCGGGGCGGCCTTCATGCCTTTTCGAGCCGATTTACGTTCGACCCAAAGCAGCATCAATTTCGGCCGCAAGATGCCACTGTGATCGATATTCTTAGAAAGATTCATCGTTTGGAGGTTGCCTATCGTCAACCCCGTAATCCTTATGGTAGTGGGTATTACGCTTCGAGAACGCAGGATCGCTCCCTTTTTATTCCTGCGGCTGAGTGGGAGCCGCTATTGACCGCGCTTCGCGAGGTCAATGTGTACCTGGATTACGGGCCACACAGTGGCCCGTTGACTTGGGGTGCGGGCCCATTGCCGTTGCTTACGCACGTCGAAAAGCGGGTGGATGGCCAGTTCAATGTTCGGATTGGTGGATTGAGCCAAATCCTTCCCATCATCGATTACGGGATGGCGCTGTCGCATTCGACCTTGTATGCCCTGGATTTATCGAATCTCGACCGGTTACAGCAGTTGAAGACGCTGAATCGCAATCAAGATGAGGTTCGGCTGACTCTTTCGGCACACGAGTTTGAACTATTTTTGCATCGGGCGTTGCCGGGACTGAGACAATTGGGAACGGTCGAGATGACGAATCGGGTCGCAGAGATTGTGGTGGATCTGCCATTGGTGGCAAGGATTTACCTGGACCGGAATGATGACAAGCTGACGGCTCGTCTAGAATTTGGATATGGAGACCTCACCTTTAATCCGCTTAGGGAAGAGCGAAACCCACAATCGGGATTAGTCGTACGCAATGTCGAGGCGGAACAGCAACTCATCGACGAGCTAGAGGCCTACCAGTTTACTCGGGGTCGGGGCGTGTTCGAACTCGCTGATGAAGAAGCCATCTATCAGTTTTTGTTTGGTGCCCTGAACGAGTTGGAACAAAGGGTTGAAGTGTATGCTACCCCTCAGGTCGATCCTTTGGTACGTCGCCGCCACGCCCAGCCGAAAACCAGTGTCGACTTGGACAGCGGTGAAGACTGGCTGGAGGTGTCATTTGAAGTCGAAGAGTTAGACGACGAAGATATTCAAGCGCTCTTGCGTTCGATTATCGAGAAGCGTCGGTTTCATCGCTTGCGTGACGGTTCTTTCATCTCATTGGAGACCAGGGCCTATCAGGATATTGGCAAGCTGTTGGGGGAGTTGGACGCCAGTGGCCGCGACTTTCACGGTAGTGGCTTGAAGGTCGCGGCGGTGCGCGCGCTGTCGCTCTCCGAACAGGAATCTCAGGCCAGTATGCGCTGGGGAAAATCTCTCAGGCGTTGGCTAGAGAATCTTCATCACCCCGAAAATTTGGAGTTTCCGGTGCCGGAGAGCCTGGCTTTGGTCCTTCGCGATTATCAACGGACGGGTTTTGAGTGGATGAAAATGTTGGCTGAATATGGATTCGGCGGCATCTTAGCCGATGACATGGGGTTGGGGAAGACGCTTCAAAGCATCGCGTTTTTAGTATCTGAACGAGAACGCGGTCCATTTTCTGTTCCAGCTTTGATTGTCTGCCCAGCATCGTTGGTCTACAATTGGCAGGCGGAACTAGAAAAGTTTGCGCCGCAATTGACGAGCGCGGTGATAGCGGGCAGTCGAGAAGAACGTTTGGCGGTGCTAGAGCAGAAAGACACGGAGACCGACAAATACGACGTCTGGATTACCTCGTATCCGTTATTGCGTCGCGATGTGGAATATTATCAACGGTCGTTTCATGCAGTCATCTTAGACGAAGCCCAAGTGATTAAAAACCATGCGACGCAAACCGCAAAAGCGGTCACGGAACTCGTCAGCCCCAGGCGGTTCGCGCTTACCGGGACGCCAGTAGAAAACTCTTTGGAAGACCTATGGTCGATATTTCATGCGGTGTTTCCTGGATTGTTTCAGCAGAAAAAAGCCTTTTCCGGCATGAATCCCGATCAAGTAGCGCGGCGCGTGCGGCCTTTTATCTTGCGCAGACTCAAGTCAGATGTATTGACTGAGCTTCCGCCAAAAATCGAGACGGTCGAATCCAGCGAATTGGTGCCCGAACAAAAACGTCTTTACATGGCCTATCTAACTAAACTGAAAGAGGAGACGGCCGATCGTCTGACCCGCGACAGTTTTCAAAAGAGCCGATTTCAGATTTTGGCGGGACTGACGCGACTGCGCCAACTCTGTTGCCACCCCGGGCTCTTTGTGGAAAACTACGAGGGTGAATCGGGTAAACTGGAGCAGTTGTTGGAATTGATTGAAGAGTGCTTGAGTGCGGATAAGCGGCTTTTGATCTTTTCGCAGTTTACGTCGATGCTGGCGATTATTCGGGAGGCCATTGAAGCCAGGGGATGGTCCTCGTTTTACCTGGATGGGAATACGCCTTCGCAAGAGCGGCTGGAGTTGTGCAATCAGTTCAATCAAGGGCAGCGGCCCATCTTCTTGATATCGCTGAAGGCGGGGGGCACAGGTCTCAATCTGACTGGCGCCGATACCGTGATTTTGTACGACCTATGGTGGAATCCGGCGGTGGAAGCTCAGGCGGCTGACCGCGCTCACCGGATCGGGCAGCAAAAGGTGGTCCAAGTCATTCGGATGATTACTCGAGGGACCATTGAAGAGAAGATTTACCATTTGCAAGAAAAAAAGCGCGACCTCATCGATCGCGTTGTCACCGCGAACAGCGAGGGTCTCGAAGCCCTGAGCGAAGCCGATGTCCGCGAGCTGCTAAATCTGTAGTCTGCCTTACGGCCATTTTTCACCCCGGCCCCGAGGCGCGGACGAGATTGGCTAATGCAGTCGGACCGACCTCGGTGGCAAGGAATGAAGGGACAAGGGCAGCGCGGGCGAGAGTGCGGATGCGGCATCGACGACGGCTTGATGATGAGTGAAGTATAATACCTGCATTTTTTGACCCAATTCAGCTAGAATGCGCAGCGTGGCCTCGGTGCGCTCATCGTCAAAATGTACCAGAATGTCGTCCATAATCAGGGGCAGAGGCTCAGAGTGAGTGGCATGTTGTTCCAGAAAGGCAAGCCGCAAGGCTAAGAATAACTGATCGCGGGTACCGTCGCTCAAGTCGCCAATGTTTAGGCTGCGATTCATCTGATCGATCGCCTTTAATCGAGGCGCGGTGTCATCGTACTCGACGACGACGCCTTGGTATCGGTGAACCGTCAGCTCAGAAAAGAATTGCCCGGCACGCTCGATGATCGCCGACTCATGGTCGCCTCGGAATTGATCAATGGCCTGTTCCAAGAGTCGTCGAGCCAACTCCACGCGGAGATATTCGTTCCAAATGCGGTCAATCTCGATTAGGCAGGCTTCGGCCTCCTGGGCGTGATCGGTAGCCAGGGTGTCTTGCCCATCCAGTGCTCCAAAGGCCACTCGCTGTTCAATCAGTTGCCGGTTGACCTCGGCCAGTTCCTCTTCCAGGCCTTCCATTTCCTGGGTGCTTTGACTCAGGAGGTCTTCTAGAGCGTTTTGCTCTAGGCTGTCAGAGAAGGTCGCTAGTTCTGCCTCTAACTCGGGCAGTGAGTATCCGTTGCCGGCGGCCTGCAAAACGATGCCTTCCTGGTTGGCATAAGCCTGCAGCGCTTGTTGATAGGAAAGAGACATCCGCACTCTTTGATTTAAATCATCGACGTCAAGGGCTCCGTATTCCCGAACATAGGCGTCGAGTTCGGCGTCATACTGGTCTAGATTTGCTTGGATGGTTTCGATATGTTCTTCGTGGGTTCGGGCCTCACTTTCGATGTGGGCAAAGGTTTCTTGGGACGATCGTGCCGCCTCGAGACGCCCGCGGAGTTTTCGGACCAAAAGGGAGATGGACTGGAGGTCCCGAGCGTCCTCGTTCAACGCGGCCGCCGTGACTTGGACGCTGGCATGAAATTGGGCCAAGGCCGCTTCGATGCGGTCCCGGCGCGCCGCTAACCCATTTAATTCTTGAGCCTTCTCAAAGAGGGTCTTAAGCGCTTGTAGATACGACACCTCGGCGTCGATGCCTTCGGGGAGCGCAGGGTAGCGCTCGCGAAACGTCCTCCAGGCTTCAACCAATTCATCGTAATGGTTGCGGGCTTTGGTGCGGGTCTTTTCCTCTTGAACTAGTCGTCGCTCCAAAAGTTCTTGCTGCGCCACCGACGTCTGATGGCGGGTGAGGGTTAGGCGGGCGTTTTGGAGATATTCTTCAGCTTGAAGGAGCCGCGCAGTCAAGTCGGAGGAAGCTCCCGGGCCTTCACTGAAGGATCCCACCGCGACCAGCAACGTTTCTAAGCGGACCGTGTCTTGGGCGCGAATGGCTAAGAGACGGTCTTTTTGGTCGGCGAGATGGTCGAGTTCCTCGCATCCTTCAACGAGGGGCGTGTAGACGGTGTCGAGAAACTCTTTCATTTCTTCGGGATCTTTGGCTGTGATGGAGGTTTGACGCCATTCTGCCTGCCAAGCCGCGTGCAACTGGCTGAACTCATTAGTGTCTCTTTCGAGGTGTTGGGTCAACGACAGGATTTGCGTTTCGCCGGCCGACGTTTCATCCAGGAGGGTCTGACGGCGGGCCACTGCCGTGCCTTCTTGCCACATCCGGTCGGCCATCTCATCGGATTTAGCCATTGCGTCCTCAAAGGCGCGGTCGAGGGATTGGCCACGGGTGAACTCTTGGAGGTTCGGATCATCTTTCACCTGATCCAGCCAGACCTGTTTAATGAGGCTCCAGCCGTAATCGCGATGGCGTCTTTGAGCCTGAAGTTCGGCGGCGACCGGAACTGCGCCCTGACGGTTCAAGGTATCGAGTTCGCTTTGATTGGCACGCAATTTTGCGCTAGCGTTTTGCCACTCTGTTTGGGTTTGTTGAATCTTGGTTCGAAGCGTCGAGAACTCCTCTTGATACCGGGCCACCGTGGATCGAAGCGGCACGGTCATGCCAATTAAGTCATGGACCGTGCCGGTGTATACGGTTTGTCTTTTGAGGATTTTTTCTAACTGAGCCTGTTTCTTTTGATAATTTTTGCTTAAGTCCGCTAACTGTTGCTGGGTGTCGCCATGCGCGCGAATTTCAGCAATCGTTTCGTCCAATGCGGCAGGATCGGGAAGGGGGCCCAACTGCTGAAGCGTGTGCAAGACGGTCTGCTGTTCGCTTATCATCTCTTGAAAGCGTTGCTCACTTTCCTGCCAACTCGCCTCGGCTTGGGGCAAGGCTTGAAGGATTTCCAAGAGGGGTTTTCTGTCGGCCAGGGGGATGCGCAAGGTCTCTAGAGTCTCCAATGTTGCCGCCGGGGCCAGGTCGGCGAGTTGGAACTCGATGGCGCTTCGCAGCCGACTCATGGTTTCTTGCACTTCAGGCAACTCTTGCTCGCGATAGGTTTCAAACTGCAGAACGCCTTCATGCAAAAGCAAAATAGCCTCTGCGTGTTCGATGGCGAGGGGATCGCGGCTGATGGCCTCAAGCTGTTGACGAAAGCGATCGCGCTCTTGGGTTTCCACGGTCAGTTGCTTTCGCAGCGAATCGATGCCGTCGATCACCGTCGGGACCCGATCCACCACGGAATCTGGCACCAACACGTTCGTGTCCATGTGCTCTAATTCTTGCCGTAGGCCGTGTAGGGTAGCTAAGGGCGATAGAACCCGTAAGGCTCGTTCAAGTTTTCGTTGTTGGGCCCGCTGTTGCTGGAGGGCAAGAGTCAACCCGGAGGCGCGTTGTTCCAGGCGGTGAATGCCTTCACGCATGCCTTGCCAGTCCTCGGCACGGAGACTGGCGCTGCGTTTGGAAGCTTCGGCCTGTTGATAGGCGCGCAGGGCTTGACTCAACTCGCGGTTAGAGTTGGAGCGAAACGTGGGGTCGACCAAGTCCGTCGAGCGTTTACTTAAGTCGGCAAGTAGATTTTGCAGATGCTGAATACCGGATCCTGCTTCAAATAGAGAAATGCCGGCATGGCCTCCCGAACGCATGAGGTTTTCGCCGCCGTCGCGAAGTGTCTGGTGGTCAAATCCGAACAGCAGAGCAAATCGCTGGCGATCATATCCCGCGAGGTAATCTCGCCCTAAAACCTCTTCGCTCAGATCTGATTGATCAGACAGGACGAGGCGATTTCGGAACTTTTTGCGTTCTACGCGCTTTTGCACCGACGACGGAGAATCAAGCGTGAGGGTGGCGTCGATTCGCGATGACGGGGTGTAGGCGTTTCGGAGGAAATCCCGGGACGATTCTCCGTAGAACAAATCCAAAAGGATTCGGAGTAGGGTGCTTTTGCCCGCCTCGTTAGGACCATGGAGAATATGCAGTCGGCTAGGCCCTTCACCGAGGCTTAAGTCAAAATCGTCGTAATGCAGCACGGATTGGATGCCAATACGTTGGATTCTCACTGTGCTTCACCCCCTCCCTGGTAGATTAACGCGGAGAGAAGGGCCTCAGCATCAGGCAGCAACTGGCGCACGTCTTCCGCACTTTGGATTAAGCTCGCGTCTTCACGCGAGCCATAGGCACCTAAGCGGATGGCTAGCGAAGCCGCATGTTGGCTAAACGCTTGAAGAAAGGCTTCGTCGTCCATCAATCGTGCCATGGTCTGGCGCAGAGTGACGAGGGCGTCGGATGAAAGCTGAGGTGGAACGGACGATTCGAGCAAAGGCGTCGTTTTATACTCGATTTTCTCTAGCCAAAGTCTTCCCGGAGCGACCAAGGTCGCCGCATTCTCGATTTCGCTGCGGTAGTATTCGCTCTGGGCCAGGAATTTGCCGTGGAGCGGCGTCGCCCCCGAAAGCTCCAGACGGACGGCCAAAGGAATGCTAGGATTCTCATCCGCTACTTTGGCGACGGAGCGAGCGACCTGGGTCATTAAATCGCGGTCTTCGACGACTTTGCCGAGGTCTACCTGGCAGCGAAACCAGCGAATGACATCAAGCGGGACAAAGTCGAGGGTGAACTGACCTGCATCACAACTCACCAACATTGCGCCTTTGGCGCCGGTTTCGCCGACGTGCCGCCCCTGGAGGTTTCCCGAATAGACCACAAAAGGATTTCGGTGCAATATTCCCGCTTTGTGAATATGGCCCAGAGCCCAATAATCGTAACCTTTTTCGGTTAAATCAGAAAGTCGGCAGGGAGCATAATTTTCGTGGCCGCCCTGTCCTTCGACGGAGGTATGTAAAACGCCGATATTAATCGCCCCAGGTGTCGGCGGGGGATAGCCTGGAACCAAATTGGCCGTCACCGCCCGTTCTTTGAAGCCTTGACCGTGGATGGCAACGTTAAGCGCTTCGATGTCGTAAGTTTCGGCATGGTCGACCGAAAATGTCTTGACGTTGTCCGGCAAGACTAGGTGGCGGCTAATTTGACTGGCGGCGTCATGATTGCCGCTGACCTTGAACACCAAGATACCCGCCTCACCGAGTTGGGCCATGCATGAGTTGAAGTAAAGTCCGGTGCGATAATCGGGCCAGTCGCCGTCATAGACATCGCCGGCAATGACTACGAAAGCCACCTTCTCATCGATGGCGACCTTCACCAGGTTAGCCAAGGCCCGCCGGCTAGCGGAGCGAATGTCTCGTGCCAGCACGTCAGATTTCGCGGAAAGTCCATGCAATGGGCTATCCAGGTGAAGGTCGGCACAATGAATGAATTTGAACAACGAACGAAGTCTCCTCTTTATACCTAGACAAAAGGCCCGAGTGCCGAGCACCACTAAGGGTGCTCTGGATCGAGTTCAGGAAGCGAACTCTCCCTAAAAGAGTTTCTCTATCGCCGACAAAATTCCTTCCATCTCTCAACCCCCGATAGCTGGTTTTCAGAACGAAACGTGCGTGGGCCACGAAGGTTGGGGGGGTAGGGGTGGGTGAGCGTCGCTCTGATGTGCAAGAAGGAGCTAAAAGCGAGTGTCGATAGGCAATAGATTAAGCGATGGTAGGCCTCCGAGACGAAATGCCTTGAATGACAACGCTCAGGGAGCCCATCCGAGATCGTGCTCTTCCAGAGACGCGGTGGCCGTGGGTCATTATGCCATCAGGTATGAATCACGCCACTTTCCCCATGACGAATCCATAGTAGAGGAGGTTTTAACGCGTGGGCAAGCTAGCGATCTTTAGGGCTGAATGCTAGTGCGCCGACATGCTTTAGACCGTAGCGCCAGCCCGGTGGTGGAGGGGTGGGGCGAGTAGGGATGGTTTTGTGATTCGGGCCAGGGCAGCCTTGACGGACGGAAGGATCAAGACTGTCCCACGGGCGAATCATCGGGTCTAACTGCCGAGAGACTCGGCATTGGCCCATTGTTGATTCAGTTGGTTTAAGGCCGCGGCGAAATTGGTGGCGTTCAACACATACTGTACGGCACCCCCTTCGGTGAGGTCGACTTCTGAACTGTCGATGAGCTTTGTCAGCCCCGCGCTATTGGGAACCGATTCACCAATCTTGACCTCGGATTCAAACTGGACAATTTGGGGCACGGTGGCTCTTGCCCATCGACTGATATGGGTACCGGCTGGTAGGTCACTTGGGTAGCGGCATGGAGGCTTCCGCTTGGTGTGGTGCTGGAACGAATGGGTTCGTCATTGGCTATACCCCCTCCCATGCTTCGGTACGCCAAGACTCCTTAAACAAGCAACCGCTGGGTGTGGGCGTCTATCAGTCGATGCGCAAGAG
>JAMCVM010000188.1:14809-15126 GCA_023475835.1 Bacillota bacterium
CGAACCCTACTTAAGAACAGTTAGCCCGTGTTGGGTTTCCAAGGCTCATTATGGACGACGGACTCCAACACCGTCCACAAGGATTGTTCCTGCTTGGCCGCAGTTTGCAAATATACTGCCCGCGGGTCAAAGTTTCGGTTTTTGAAAAGCCCTCTGCAAGATAAACCTATGTTTCCCGTGGACAAAACAAGATTTCTTGGCTCTTGCACATCGACTGATATCCACCAGCCTTTGTCCCGGAACAGACGGCAGCGGGGTTACACCGTTAGCCACATCTAATCTTTACCCACTGTCTAAAAGGTCCTCCGATAACCGAG
>JAMCVM010000192.1 GCA_023475835.1 Bacillota bacterium
AAGCGTGAGCGAAGGTTCGGCCGATGCCGTAACGCTTTCGGGCGTACCTTCGAATGCGACCGTGACTTGGTCGATTACCAGCAGCAATGCATCGACCGGCTTGGTTTCGGGCACTTCGACAGGGGCGAACTTCGTCGGTACTGCCCCTGGGACCTACACCATTCAAGCTTCGGTCAATGGTGTGTTGGCAACCGCAACCGTCACCGTTTATGGTCAGGCTGCTGGGGTCACCTTGACGCCTGCCACTTCGACGGTCGTTGCTGACGGGGAAGCCACGGATGCCGTGACCTTGAATGTAGTCGATTCGGCTGGAAACACCGTTGCCGACTTCAATGGCACGGTCGATGTGAGTGCGCAATCCGGAGTAGATTATTGGCAAAATGGAAGTCTTTTGCCACAATCTAATGGAGTGGTTGCCGTCAGTGTCACGGATGGCACCGCTACATTCAATGTTGGAGATGTTCCGTATGCTGGTATCTCAATTCCCATTGCTGCCAAGAGCCTGTCTAGTAGCAATGGGCAATCTGTTCCTACAAGTCCGACGCTTGGAACGGCTACAATTACCACCGCGGCACAAGTCGCGACAAGCTTGAAGATTGTTGGAGCTCCGCAATACTTGAACGCCAACACTGCTCAGTCGGCCACGATGTCGGTTGTCGTGGAGGACCAGGCGGGTTATCCAATGCTGATGGGGACCAACGCTTTGACCGTGTCGGTAACCGGTGCAGCTACATTGGAAAACCAATCGAACGGCCAGGTTTCGTTAGCTTACGATGGCTACGCCACTATGTCGCCAGATGCGGCTAACAATACGGGTGATACGAACAACACCGCCCAGTTTACAGTGGTTTCGCAACAGGGCGTCACTGGTCCCATCACCATCACAGCCTCGGGTTCGGGCTTGACTTCCACGAGCGCTTCGATTCAAGCAGTTATCGCTGGAGCGCCATCGCAACTTGCTGCTTCGCTCTCTGTAAGCTCATTTGAGGAAGGAGTGTCCTCGACGCCTTTGTCGTTGAGCTTAACCCCGGAAGACGCCAACGGCGTTCCCGTTGCGGTGTATGGTGGTGAGCAGGTCAATGTAACAGTGTCGGCTAGTGGTTCGACCAACCCAAGCTCTAACATTGTGGTTAACGGGAATACTTTGAGCCCTGGAACAGCGACTGTGCCTGTCGGAGGGCCTGGCCCGACGTCAGTGTCTATTGCCAACGCGCTGCCATTGGGTGCTGATGCAGGCACCTACAACGTGACGATCAGTCCCAGCACAGGTGCGGCGTATTCCTTTCCTACACAGACGCTTACCTTCACTGAGACCGCTGGGACGGCTTCTACAGTCTCGTTCAGTCCTTCCACGCCGGTTAGTGTTCCCGTTGGAACGCCAAAGGCTCAATATACCTTGCAGCTTGAGGACACAAACGGGAATCCGGTAGCCCAGTCTGGAGTAAATATTCAAGCTTACGCTTCCCCAGTGGGAACAGTCTATGGCGCGGCTACGGTGAACGGCGTAGCTAACACGACAGCAACGTCTCCGGTAACAGTGACTACTAACGCGCAGGGTCAAGCGACGTTTACGTTATCAGCCGAACCACCTGCTGGTGCTCAGTGGGTGTTAAATGCCGAGGTTAACGGATCCGGTAAGTGGGTTATGTCTAACCCGATGACCGTTGTCAATCAGGTCCCGGGTAGCCTTACGGTTGCAGTTGCGAACGCAAGTCAACCCTCTGATACTTCGTACTTCACCACCGGCGATGAGGTGTATGGGACTATCTCGGTTGAGAATCAGTTCGGGGGATACTTTACCCCAACGCACCAGACAAAACTGACGATTACGGTTCCTGCCGGACTGAGCGGGCCCAATGAACCGACAGTGACTTCGATGGTTTACGGTACTAGTAATCCGATTGGCACCCTTGCGGTCTCCAGCAATAGCGGAACATGGGCCAAAGGTCAGTCGAATACGTTGACGTACACTGGTCTGACCACTGCTAATGGTCAGATTTCGTTAGCAGGTCTAGAGGCTTGGACTGAAGGACCAGCAACGCTATCTGTCACAGCAGATGATATTACCGCATCAGTCAGCGGATCTACCGATGTTTATGTGGCTGCCGGTCAAGCTTCTGGCGTGGCCTTGTTATACAACGGGGCTCCGATTCCTACAACCGGAGTGCCAGGTAGTGCTAACACGGCAATCGCTTTGACTGTGGAATCAGTGGATCAAGCTGGGAATCCAGTCGCTACTCCCAGTGCGGAAACTGTGACGTTGGGTGGGGGTACCGGATACTTCCGGTCAAGTCCTACTGCGGCTCAGGAGACGACGGTTACTATTCCAGCAGGACAGACTTCGGTCGTTGTTTACTACATTAGTTCTGTCGATGGACCGTATACTGACTTGACTGCAACAAAGACTAGCTAGGCGTCTCTCAAGGTTGGACGAAGAGTGGCTTCTCTGAACGGGTCCCACGCAGATGTGGGGCCCGTTCTTTCGTGATACCCACGGGCAGAGCTGTGGCTCGCAGTTTCGGGCTGTACTTCTGCTGTGCTTCACGCCGGTCAAAATTTGCCTTATCACGGGCCGATCTTGCAGAGATGCGAGATCGGCCCGTTTGTCATATTATTCAGGGGATCACCGATAAAGCGCAAGCGATGATTGTCGTGTGTATCCATCTCGTCGATGGCCAAAGGAATTGGTCAGATCGCATGAAATGTATCCGATTTTTCGATTGGGATAGTTGAAGCATTGCGTTGAGGTCAGAGATTGGATGGCCAAGGAGGGGGGACGTCGATGAAGATCGAAGCAGCACGCGACCGACTATTGAACCTGGCCGGGAAGGCAGCATATCTTCGTGGTCAAGAATATGCCGAGGATAGCTATGTGCAATCGCTGATATGGGATGAACCTACGTTAGTGGCTAAGGTGAAGGGTAGCGGCAGGGCTATGTACGATACCACAGTGCAACTGGTTGTAGAGGGCGACTGCTGGAGGCCTTTGGTGCCTGAATGTTCCTGTCCCTATGATGACGGACCGTGGTGTAAGCACGCTGTGGCGGTCATGTTGGTGGCGGAGGGAAACTCAGCCGATATTTTGGCCCAAGTCCCCTTGCAAGAGCGAATCGCAGGGATGTCTCTTCAGGACTTCACGCGGATCTTGCCAAAACTGATGGAGATCGAGGGAGTGCGGCGGGTGTTGCTAGAAGCCCTCGGATCCACGCAGCGTCCCGAAACCCCCGTGGATTCGGACAAGGTCGAACACGAGACTCGGAGAAAAGTCCAACAAATCGTGAGACAAGCGATAGGGCAATGGGAAGAGTACGCCCCGATCTCCAGCATTTTCGCACCGTTGGAGCGCATCGTCGATGATGCCCGGGATTTAGTGGATGAGGGGCAAGTGGAAAAGGCGACCGCGATATTGACCGCCGTGACCGACGAGTTTTTGCAAGTATGGGAAGAGTTTGATGACGAAAATGCAGAGAGTGGCGGATTTCTGGACCTGGTGGCGGACACCTGGCTAGCCTTGTTCATCGAAGGAGGAGTCGATCGATCCAAGCAGGCGGAACTTTTGAACCAAGTCTGGGAGTGGGATCAGACTGCTCGAGGGTATGACGTCACGGCATTGACTCCATTGATCGTCTGGTTGCAATATGGGTACGAGCTAGAAGGGCTAAGATCGGAAAACGAAGTCCTTTGGCAGGAGGGAGGCGAGACGGTTGCCGTGGCCTGGTCAGATCATCTAAGTCATTCCGGGGAGGACGCCGCATGTTTGGATTACTCGGAAAGACTTGGACTGGACGTCTTTCACGCTTTGTATTTAATCCGAACGAATCGGATCCCAGAGGCCATCGCCTACGCAGAGAAACATATCGTCTCGGATCAGGACGGGCTCCCGGTGGTCTTGGCCTTAAAAGAAGTAGGTGAAGCGGCCGGGGCATTGGACTTTGGGATCAAGGTTTTGCAACGTTCTCCGATGACCAACAATCTGGCTGAAAAGTTGGCAGATATCGCAGAAGAACTGGGCGAGCATGATCTTTTGCTACCCTTGCATCAACGTGCCTGGAAAAAGGACCCCAGCTTTGCCCGCTATCAGCGGATTAAAGAACTCTCAGGGGAAGGCTGGGCGCAATTAGCCCCTACGATCCTTGAAGGGCTCGGGGCCCGCTATGGTCATGACGACGGGATTCGCATTCTGTTAGCTGAAGGTCAAATAGACGCGGTAATAGGAAGTCTTCAGCAAGGCGTTTGGATGAGTGACGAGACTTTAGGTCAGGTGGCGACGGCGCTGGTGCGGAGTCGTCCAGACTGGGTGATCGACTACTTCAGCCAGCGGGCGGAAGAGGTGATGAATGCCGCTCGGTCGCAAGACTACGTCAATGCCGCGAAGTGCCTCGGGTGGGTGCGTGATGCATATCGGACTCTGAATCGCGAAGACGACTGGAACGCTCGGAAGGCTGAGTGGCTAAAGGACCACCGTAGAAAGCGGAGTTTACTCCCGCTAATCGAAAGGTTATAAGATCATGGATCAATGAGGCCGCGCGCATGCACTTCAGGCCTGCGAGCGGATGGAGGCTGATCGGTTTTCTCTTGTAAGCGGCGTCTAAGATCGGTTGGGATGGCAAGTGGGTAGTGATAGCGGGAACCAAAGGGTTAGACGGTGGGGCGGCATGGCTTCACAGAAAAGGATGCACAGAGTGTCTATTTTTGGCGAATTGGCACCGTGTGAGGTCAAGTCGAACACGAGGGGTTCACTCCTTGACCTTCGACTCCTCGATGAAGTGCGCCCACGGTTGGAGAGAGCCAAGGGGGCGCACGATGAGGGGATGCCTTGCGCCCGAGTCAACCGCCAAGGCTGGGTCGGTGCGATTGGCAGAGGAAGGCTGGGTCCGTTAAAATGGAAGGTGCCAGTTAAACCGGCATAGTCAATCGGGCGCTACGTCCCAAAAAGAAAAAGGAGTAGGCACGGATGCGCATTGATGCGGAACCAGAAAGGCTGCGAGGGCTCGTCGGACCGCAGATTTTTAATGAAGGAAGGTCTGGTTGGGAACAAGGGCAAATCGAATGGATGACCTGGGATCGTCCCTCTCTTTGGGCCGAGGTGAAAAACCCTGTGGGCCCCTCGTATCGAGTTCACCTCGAGTTGGTGCAAGAAGAAGACGTGTGGCGACCGGCGGTCGCCATGTGTAGTTGTGCTGACGCCTCTTCGCCGTGGTGCTCTCATTCGGTCGCGGTCTTGTTGGCGGCGGAGCACGCTTCGGTTGAGCTGTTGCGGGAACGACCATTCGCATGGCGAATAAATGGCTTGTCCGAGGAAACGAGCCGCCAATGGCTATTGGAACTGCTGTCGGTAGACGAAGCCAAGTTTGTCATCGCTCGTCAACTATGCAAACTTCAACAAGACGCATCCTTTTCACCGCTGGATCTGCCTGGGTTGTTGCAAGCCATGGTGATTTTAGTGCGAAGAGCGACCGAGACCGTGCGCGCTGGGAGTGATGATCCGAACACCGTTAGCGACGATGATGGCTTCGATGAATTGAATGATTTTTTGGATGCCATTTCGGATCTGGTCGATAATCGTCGAAACGTCGAAGCCATGACCTTGCTGACCGAATTGACTCAACGTGTAGTAGACGCCTGGGAGGTTCTCGTAAATAGCGACGAATCCGCGTACATGTTTGTCAACGACCTCACCGAGGTCTGGCTCGAAGCTGTGTTGAGTGAGCCCTTGAGTTCTGAGAAGCGCGAAAAACTTTTGGCGTCGGTGAAAGAATGGCATGAATGCTTTGCTAATTATGGCAACGCGTCCATGGCAGCGTTGTTGTTGGCGTTGAAATATGGACCGGATTGGACCGCCATGGAACAAGACCCCGAGTTTTTTCATCTGGATTATCGCATGATGGTGGCGACGGCTTGGCTTTTCTGCCTTGATCGAGACGGGGACGATTTCGGGTATTTGCAGTATTCCGAAGCTGCTGGACTTCACCTTCTGCATGCTCTTCGTCTGATTAGTGTGCATCGCCTCAGCGATGCCAAATCCTACGCCAGTCAGCATGTGCGCGATGAACTCGAACTTCGCATGATGGTGCTCGTCATGGCCAGGATTAACCTAGAGGAAGCGTTTCAATTTGGGTTGGAACGATGGAATGAGCTGGTGGAGGCACCGATGCTGGCCAGTGTGCTGGCGGAATGGGCGGAGACCCTGAATCAAACCGAGTCTCTGCTCTCCTTACATCAAAGCGCATGGCCAAGCGATCCGAGCATCGAACGCTATCGACGACTCAAAGAGCTTTCAAAGGACCGTTGGGCTGAGATTTCGCCCGATCTCTTAGCGGTCTACAAGAGCGGTGTTCATCCAGATGATGGCGTCACCGTACTGATCGCTGAAGGACAGTTCGATGACATGATCGCGCTCATCGAAAAAACACCAATGATTAACGACGCGACGTTGAAGCAAGCAGCGGAGGCGGCCATATCGGAACGGCCTCAATGGGTCATTGAATTTTTTTCGAAACGAGCCATGGAGATCATGGATGCAGGCCGCCATGAAGAGTATGAAAGAGCGGCGGAGTATGCATCCTACGCCCGCGACGGCTACCTGAAGCTCAATCAAGCGAAGAATTGGAATCGTTGGAAGGCATGGGTCCTGGCTAGACACAAACGAAAAGATACCCTGACGCCCCTCATCCGCTCGCTCTAAACGCAATCCCTTTTTTGGGGAGGGCTTGGCTAGCCAAGGTCGGGCTGAGTTTTTAGGCGCGAGTGGTTCTTACGGGATGACGTCCTGACCATGGCGGCTTGTGCGGGAAGCCAGGGATCGTCTGAGCACGGTAGGTCCAATCGCAGCAGTGACTACCCGCGGGTGCGCTTGGTGCTGGGAAGACGTGTGATGGGGTCAGGTTTGGCAACGCGTAGCGGCACGGGAGGGCTGTGAAAGACCGGACGGGCGAATATCTGGATTAGCGCGGTTTAACCAAAAACCTCAGCGGACGGACCGACGTCCGTTGAGGTCCTCAGCGCGATAATGCTAAGAGGATGCACTCCAAGGACCTCAAACTGAACTCAAGCCACTGACGGGATCACCTTGCAGCAAAGCAGCTATCCTCGCTCAGAGAAGCCCACCGCAACCATTGGCCCGTCTCCTCTTCAGGGTTCGATTGGCACATCAGAGTTTCAAACCTGCGAATCTTCAACGCATAAATCGGGGTGAACTATATGAGAGCGAAGCGTCGATAAGCTTCAGCACGAAACCCGTAGGACGACACGAAGGCATGAATGGAACAGCCTACGGTCAACTATCGAGACAGAAAATCTTAGAGTTGATTCATCTCACTGTCCCACCGGGTGGTCCAGAGAATTCTCAGAGTTGACTTCCCTTCCAAGCCAACCACACTATTGCTTCATTTTTTGTGCATCTCCTGTATCAAACGATAGTCCGAGCCTCTTCCATTGCCCTCCAACGCAGGGTGGGCGAAGGCGCAACCACGATTTCTCCCGAAGTCTATGAGAACGTCCTCGTAATGAGCTTCAATTCGGTCTACCGTCGCGCAGGCGTTTTGGTCGATGGTAACCTTAACGTTCTTGGCGACGTTATATGGTAAAACACCGAAAAAGAGGGATGGCCTATGATGAACGACCTAGCGCGATCGGCCCGAGTGGTTCGGGTTGGGGTTTCTCTTATGCTTCTTTCGCTTGCGGTTCCCATGCTGGGGACCATAAAGGATTCGACTAAGGCCACCCTTGCGGCCCCTGGGCTGAAGATTACCCGCACCGTGGTCGGTACCTGGCGAGGGCAATTCCCCAAAGAACCAGTCGTTTCCCGGGATGTGTTTAACGCCATCGACTTCACTGGGCCCAATGACGGGTGGGTGGCGGGACCGGGTCGAATCATGGCGACTGACGATGGCGGTCAGCAGTGGCGGACAGTATACCAGGGCGCGATTCATTTTTTGGGCTTGGCCATGCTCAATGCCGAGCAAGGCTACGCCTACGGTCCTTTGCATGTGCTTTATACGAACGATGGAGGAAAGCATTGGCATAAGGTCTCTCAACCCGAGGGGCGCATTTCGGGTATCGATCCAGTAGCAGCCAACCGAACGTACGCCGTCGCCGACGGCGAGGTCTACGTTTCCAAGAATCACGGCCTGAATTGGACCCAAGTCACAATTCCCGGTGACGTTAGTTCGGTGGCGTTCGATGCCCACGGCGTCGGGTACGCGGTCAGTTCGATGAGCGCGCAAGTGTGGAAAACCACGGACTTTGGCAAAAAATGGCAGGTCTCGCTTCATCTAAAGCTGGGGGCTGGCGGTACCGTTCGTCTGAGTGGCGGGGCCGTGTGGGTGGTCATCGATGGTGGAGCAGGCATGTATCAACTCTCCTATAGTCTCTACGAAAGTACCGACGGAGGGGTTCAATGGCAAGCCAAAGGCACCCATCCGACCGCTGGCGGAGGGTCAGCTCCGGGGACTCCCGCCCATGCGTATCTGTTGCCGGGCGCGACTTTGGTGGACTTTCAGACGCTTACGGCTAAACGGGCGTTGCTGGTCACGGGGTGTTGGGCGTGTGGGGCTGGCACCATTCAACTCTCGGCGACAACGGACGGTGGGACGCACTGGATCAACCATCCCGACGTTTCGGGCTATGAGGGGTTTTCTGCGGCCATCAGCTTTATTTCCTCGCAAACAGGCTGGCTGGCCACGGCATCTGGTCTCATTCTTTCCACTCGCAATGGCGGCAACACGTGGACCGAGCGATATCCCCTTCAGCCGCTAGCCCCCATCTATGGCTGGTGGTGGCTTAGGAACACCGTTGGGTTCGGCATCGGCAAGGTGGGCAACGCCAATGCCTTGTTGGAGACGACGAATGGGGGCCAGCGATGGAAGCAGGTTGCGGTGCTTCCCTCAACACCGGGCCCCAGTTTTCCTTCCGTCAACACCCAAGCCATCGACTTCGTCAATCCCAACGATGGCTGGATCGTGTCGCCGGCATCCGATCGCCTGTACCACGACCACGACGGGATCCTGAGAGCGCTTGCAGTGCAAACGTTCATGAGCAAACGCAACCCGCAGGGTCAGGTCACCAGCGTCTTTTTCAGCAATCGGAATGATGGGGCGGTGAGTACGCTCGACAGTCACGCCTGGTATACCCTAAATGGCGGCAAGACTTGGCGGCAATCGGTGTATGATGATGGGGCCATTGCGCTGATCGCTAAGACTAATCCCCAGCTGGCCCAGACGCTTGCTCACCTTTCCAATCAAAGCCAGACCATCGGTTATCAAAGTATCGGAATGAATGCTTCCCGTATTTGGCTTCACCTAGGGAGTGGGGCGACCTACCTGATTTCTGATAACCATGGAGCGACGTGGAGGGAACTCACCTTCAAGCGCTATGGTCCGCAAATGATGACCTTCAGTCCCACCGGCCGGGGCTTTGCCGTCAACGGCAGCTACTGGATGACCGATAACCAAGGAAAGACGTGGCTACCCTTGCTGCCGTGACGAGATAAAGACTCGGGTTCGACGAGGGAATCGCGCGAGGAAGGCCTAGAGCCAGGTCCATTTCAGGCCGAGGGCCTGTCGTCAAAGCGGGCTTCAATGGAGCGACGGTCGCTATTCGAGGGTCGGAAAGGTGGTCGAAGAAATTTAGGCAAAAACGTAGGCCATCATCGTTTGACGTTCGGCCTCGCTTAGGGATCTTCTGCCAAGGTGTTAAGGGTCATGGCGAGAGACAGCGCTCAGGTGGCGCATCCCGACGTCAGACATTATGGTAGCATGGATTCAGAGCGAGGGAGGATGGTATGGCCCGAACCAGTGCGAGGCGTCAAGAGTTGATGAAGGCTGCTGTCTCGGTGTTTTCCCGCTATGGATATCATGAAACTGGCGTGCGCGAAATCGCGGAAGAAGCTCACGTGGCCGTGGGCACGGTGTATCTCTACTTTTCAGGTAAAACCGATTTGTTTGTTTCGCTCATTGACATGCTCTATGGTCGGGTCATGGAAGCCGTATTAGCGAACCGCCGCCAGTCTGGCAACGCCGTGACCAAGCTCGAAGAATCGTTAGAGGCTGTGGTCAAAGTGTTGCTCCACGACCGTGACTTGGCGCGGGTGGTGCTGATTAAGAGCATCGGCTCGGAACCGATGTTGGAAGACCACCTTTGGCATGTGCATCAAACGTTTGCCAATCTCTTAGTCGAAGAACTCCAGGAATGTGGTTTAACCCCAGCGACTGCTCAAGTCGGTGCCTGGGCCTGGGTTGGGGCGCTCTCCGAAATATTTGGCCTTTGGGCTCGGCAACCGGCCTTAGATTTAGAAGCGATGGCCAACGAGGTGCGAGTGATTTTTTGGAAGGGCTGGGGTTTGGGATGAGAGGGGGCGTGATAAGGGGCATCGATTTTGCACCCATCCTCGGATTCCGGGGATGCTAAAAGGGCTCTTTGTTTTGGCGGGCGGAGAGGGCTTGGGGGAGAGACCTTGAGTTTTTAATGCACTGTCTATCCATCTGCTGGCGTCTCGATCCCGGGGAGTGGCCGTTCCCATCGATTTCATGGTAGCATGGATCCTCACGGGCCAAATGGATCGGGGATGTTTGACGAATCCGTCGGTCTCTTAGGCTTTGCCCCGTTCACACTGCGGGCGTAAGACCCAGGCCCTATTGGTCCTCCCATCTGCGGACAGGAGTGTTTCCCGCCTCGGATGGTTCCTTGCACACAAAGACTTTGACGTTTGCCCTGCACATTTTCTGATAAAACTTCTGGAGGGCTATCCTTCGAGATGATTACTCAAAGCTCCTTCGCCATCTTTCCAGTCGATAGCTGCTGTTGGCACAGGTTGAACCGTTGTCACGGTTGCCCAGGTGGTCTAGGAAACCAAGAGAAAGTCGCGTGGCCATTGCTCTGCTGATTACGGAATGAGAGATACAGGAGTCCCACGGTGACATGCGATCTGTAAGTTCTTGGGCCCATGGTGTGGGCCTCAGATATCCCGAGTTGAACTGCAATCCGTCTTTCTGCCTTCGCTAGCCGACCTTCCCCGCGGTGACCTTAGACATTTCGGAGGCTGTAACCTTCGTCCCGGTAGTGGCGTTGATATGGCATAAGGGATGTTTCTGGGCACGGAAGGAGATCGCGATGTGAATCAACCACTTGGTTCCGGGATGTCGACTAGGCTTGGAACCGTCTTATCGCAAGGAAAGAGGCCCAGGTCGCGCCGCTTTTTATATGCCCTACTGGCCGTTCCCCTGTTATTGAGTACTGCGGGTTGTGGATCTCCGCGGTCCGCGCCCAGGCGCTCCGCAACGCTGGTTCCGGCAATTATGGGAAAACTCTTTCGGCGAGAGCCGGTGTCGCCGGGCCCAGTGGCATTTAAGCTGATGCTTCCTCGTTCTGTGCACTGGAGCATTGATGCCGATCCTTTTGGTAGCATGAGGACGCCGAAGATCGCTCCGGCCAAGCCTTGGCGGGTGACGAGCGCGTCTACCGAGTATCTTAATTTGGATACCGCGTCTCATCGCCATCCCGATATGGCGTATCGCATCCGTTGGCTTCACTTTAGCTTGACCGTGTCGGGATTCGGCGCAGGCTACCAGAACCTTATCGTAAAGAGTCCGTCGGGAAGCCGGGTCACGCTTACCCAATATACGGCGATTCCGACTTTAAAGAAAATCAAGGTGGGCAATACCTATAAAGTGGTCTATCGAGTCCCGATAAGGCTCTATGCACCAGTGAAGCCGCTCCTACGCGAGGACCATTTTACCGTGTTTCGGGTGCAAACCTGGGTAGACGGCCGCACTCATGTACGCGTGGTCGAACACCTGGGTAGGACGACCCGGACGATGTCCTTGGCTTGGGCGACCTACGTGCCCTTCCGTCCGCCCTACGCAACCCAACCGGTTCCCGTAAGCAACTTGCCTCCGAAGACGTTCAGGATTCATCAACTCTTTGCCGCTCGGCTTCCCCTAATTGCCCACGCCGACGGGTTTGCCGTGACGAAGATCGGTTTGGCGTGGCTTCAGGGGCAGTCCTTGGCCGTTCACCTCTGGCCCTGGCGAGCCACGCATCCCGTTGTGGTGGTTAAGGCTTGGCCATGGCTCGATTTTAACGACAACGCGGGAGGAATGATGCCTTGGGTGGCTGATAGTGTGGTGCCACTGTTGTGGCGATCCGGTGGCGACGGAAACCGTCCGCTGTGGGGCTTGGCTTGGAATTTGGCTAGCGGACGTCATCGTTTGCTTGAAATTTTTGGCGATCACATGGTGACGCCTCGAGACAATTTGTTTGGCAATCCCCCGGGGGTCTTTGGGCAGATTGTTCGTTTGCCCAAGGGATTCACTGGGCTGATTGCCGATGGCCATTTAGTCCTGGGACAATGGCACGGTAAGTACGTCGTATATAATCTCAAAACCAAGCAGTCGACCGCGGTGCTGGATCCGGCGTTGCCTTCATCGTCGAATGCGGAAACAGCTTGGCCAATCAATTGGGAAGGGTGGGGACCATCGTGGGTCCTCGCTCCCAACCCGCGCGATCTTCCCAGTTCGGAGGCAGAGCCGGTGACCATCGAATCGGCATGGGGAAAGCCCCACGATGTGACACTGTCGTTACCTGCGGGAGACACCATTTCGGTCGGTGCATCTTTTTTGATCCGAGAAGATCCGACCGAACACATCTTCTGGATTGCCTGGAACAGCCATCACGATATTGTTGCCTGGCATAACGCCGGTTCATACCACGGCTCTCTTGCCCTAATGGATGGGGGCGTTGTGTGGACGACCTTGCACCATACCTGGATTTGGCGTGCTCCCCGGACGCCAGGCTACTAACGAGGTAGGCTTCATTAATCCTTCATTGGATTTGAGAAGGATTATGAAGGACAATGGTAAATTGGGACGATCCGGCAGTGGTGGGAGTCTCTGACAAGACGGCCGGGGCAATCAGGGTAAAACCGGGAGGGAGTGACGTACTCGCTGCCTCACTCCACGTGTTTGGTGCCACGCCGTCGATGGCTTGCAAGATTTGAGTTGAGTGTAGGCGGCGCCGACGGTCGCTCGAGGCAGGATCGCGGTGCTAATGGCCGAGGGAATTGGAATGGCCTTCTTCAATCGCAAAAATTCTAACGATAAATTTGTGGCCGAGGACAAAGTGGCCCTGGGATTCGCTGTAGCGCTAATGGGTTGGCGCTATCTGGTCATCATATGAGACGGACGATCCGCCTTCTGTCCCAAGGGGATAGCGCCCTCATAGGGATAAAAGTGGATCTGCGGAGGCCAATCTTTGGTGCGGGAGCGGGGCGGATGGGACCGAGGCATGCGAGTCGAATAAATCTTGAGAGTCAGCGTTCAACTCACTAGCCGGGTTTTAGACGCGGTGTGCGAGATAAACCGTCCGCGATTTTGGGCGGCCGAGGGCAGCGATGCAAGAAAAGAATGATGCTCGTATCGGGTCGTAAGCTCTGGTGTTTGGTGATCGCTTATGCATTAAGAAGGAGTGATGAGCCACCGTCAGCCGCTGGATCGCGGCTGCCGAATGGATTCGGTGTATAGAGAAGATAGCTTAGCCGGGATAGGACAGCGAGATGATGCTCCGATTCGAATCGCGTAGTATTGTCAGCTGTATATACATGAAGTAGTATGGTCTTAAGTGATGGAGGTGAGCCATGGTTCCCCCATGGGTTTGGCAGGACTTAATTCGTCGAGCGCTAATCGAGGACGTGGGAGCAGGCGACCTGACCACGAATGCCATATTTTCCCCGGAGAGCACCGGAGCCTTACTTTTTTGTGCTAGGCAACCCTTAGTCAGTTGTGGGATGGCGGCGGTCAGGGAAACGTACCAGCAGTTAGATGACCGCGTGGTGGTGTCCGTCGTGCACAACGACGGGACCATGGTGGCTCCGGGCGACGTGTTGGCACGGATAAGCGGTCCCAGCCGAGCTCTTTTGACTGGCGAACGCGTCGCGTTGAATATTGTGCAACGGCTTTCGGCGATAGCCACGGTGACTCGGCAAGTGGTGCGCGACCTCGACGGGTTGCCGACGCTGCTGCTTGATACGCGAAAGACTACGCCAGGCTGGCGAACGTTGGAGCGCTGGGCGACGTCTGTCGGCGGAGCAAAAAACCACCGCTTCAATTTACACGATGCGGTGTTGATCAAAGATAATCACATTGCTGGCGCGGGCGGAATTCAAGCCGCTATCCACGCGGTGAAAGAATCTGTGGGTCCGACCGTGCATATTGAAATCGAAGTGGATCGCCTGGATCAAATTGAGGAAGCCCTGGCCGCCGGGCCCGCGGGGATTTTGTTTGACAACATGGATGTCGACACCTTGCGAACCGCGGTGTTCATGGTGGGAGGGCGTGCCTTTACTGAAGCCAGTGGCGGTATTCGTCCGGACATGGTACGCGCTATCGCTGAAACCGGGGTCAATGCGCTTTCGCTCGGCTGGCTGACGCACTCTGCCCAGGCGGTCGATATTGGAGCGGACTGGGAGGTGGATGATGGTCAATAATTCCCAGGTCTTGGTAATTGGCGCCGGAGTCAGTGGCCTTTGCACGGCGATCCATTTAGCCGAAGCTGGCCTTAAAGTCCTGGTGGCAGCCAAGGCGCCGTGGCAGGTGAGCAACAGTTATTTGGCGCAAGGGGGGATTGCCGCAGCGCTGGGCTTTGATGACGACCCCAGTCGTCATGCCAAAGACACCATGACCGTAACTCGGGGACTCGCCCGCCCCGATCGGGTGCATATTTTAACCCATTCGGCCCCCCAGGCCGTGTCTCGATTCATCGAAGACGGCGTGGTTGCTCTCACTCCCGACGGAAGGGTCGATCTAGCCCAAGAAGCGGGACATGATCGAGCCCGGATTGTGCATAGCCCTGACGGAATGACCGGTCGGGCGATTACCGCCAATTTGATTCAAAAAGCCCGGTCGCTTTCCACCATTGCCTGGACGGAGGCACGGGTAATCGGACTGGGAACGGACGGAGACCGGGTTATCGGGGCATTCATTGCCACTGGGCGCGATACCTTTGAATTTCTTTCCGCGCGGGCGGTGGTGTTGGCTACGGGAGGCATGGCGGGTCTTTATGCACTCTCGTCCAATCCGGTTGAGACCTCCGGCGATGGTCTCATGCTGGCATACC
>JAMCVM010000169.1 GCA_023475835.1 Bacillota bacterium
ACTTGACATAGCTGATCGACATCATAACGCCGCGTACCTCCAGGGGTTCTTAAAGGAGCCGGGATTTTCCCCTCTTTTTCCCATCTCCGGAGCGTTTCCGGATGGACACCCAGTGCTTTCGCAGCCTTGCCAATATTCACTAGCATACCCATATTATACACCTTATGATGCGGGGTACATAGATATCATGTGATTTGTTTTAGCAGTTATTTACCCTCGCAACCGATAAGGCAACGCGTCCAATGTCTTAGCAGCCTTTAGGTGTAGCGGAGCCATTACTTCGCATGATCCGGCCGATTATCAGAACCTTCGTTAGTTTCCAACAAGCCCTGCAACCGATCCATGCGTTGAGTCCAAAACCGTTGATAAAAAGATACCCATTCTTGCACTTCGCGCAGTCGATCGGCATTCAGATGATACCTGGATTCCCGTCCTACCTTGCGATCGGCTACCAGACCCGCTTCTTTCAGGATAGCGAGATGCTTAGCCACCCCCGTGCGACCCATGCCGAACTTGGCGGTCATCTCGTAAAGAGGCAACTCGTCAACCTGTGCAAGCGCATCCAGTAACTGACGCCTGGTTGGATCGGCGATGGCGCTAAAAACATCCCTCGTAAGCCCATCCCTGCCTTTCTAACCGGGGTAACCTGCTTCAAATCCCTGATCCTTCACTCCGCCTCTTGTGCTTGATTTCTGAGCATCTGCCCCTAGCCGAGCCAGGCAGCGAGACAGTACGCCCACTCCGGTTAAGCTCTATGATTAATACGTTACGTTGCGGCGATTTTTATCGTCTGCGCGAGGTCCGAGGATCTCCATTTGCTCTCTGTCCTCTCCACGATTGATGGGAGCGTGGGCTTGCCTAACATCAACACTTGGTCAGCCTGTCGCACCAGGGAACCCGAAGCTCTATGCACAAAGTCGCGTTGCTGACAACCTTTTTCTTCGGCGCTTTTAGGTGTGCGATCCCCTCGTTTGCGCGCGTTTACAACGACTATTTAGAGCCATTGTCCCCATCCTTCTGACGTCGTGGCACGGTTTTGGGGTTGTTCTTAATAATATGCCCCCAAACGGTGGCTTGTCAAGATTGAGTGCGTAGGTTCAATATGGCCTCCTGACCACCCTTACGGTCTCGGCCGGCGATCAGCACCTAAAGCACTCATGCACCAACTCTCTTGCAAAAGATCGGCGTCAGGAGGGGCCAGGTGGTAGTGGACGACATGTGCCTGAACTGCTCTACCGCTCATATCGGTGTGTTTCCTGCGGTCCCCTCACAATGCCTCAAATGCCCGCATCAGACTATCGCCGAGGAAGTGGAGATTCCCCGCTCCAAAAATTTTCGTGCCAAGCAGTCGGACCGTGCATCGGGAGGTTGTAACTCACTGTTACACTAATCGCTCGTAAAGAATCACAATGGATGATGTCCTATTTCTCGGCGATGAGATGACGGACGAGCAATTCGTGAGCATCGGCAAGGCAGCCAAGATGATCGGCCTGAGCATTGAAGGCTTGCGCCATTGAGAATCGGCAGGAATTCTCATTCCGAGGCGGACTTTGACGAATCCACGGCGTTATCGTTCGGCGGATGGACAGGCTGTGCTCGCAGCGATGCCCGCAATCGGCCAGACTTCGCAATGTCTCCTGGATGCGCGTATCTCCACCAAGAAACCACCAAAAGCCGGGAATCTTGACCGCCAGTTCGGACGTCTGACCACGTTGACGACCGAACCGCCATCGACGGTGGTCGCCGCCTTGACCGATGTGGCCAGTGGCCTCATTGAAAAGCGCCGGGGGCGGCATCCACTGCTGGAACTCGCTCCACAGCATCAGGCAGACATCGTCTTGGTGGAGGATGAGGATCGTCTCGTCCGCTTCGGATTCGCCTACTGAGAAACCGTTTGTCATGCCTTCGGCGGGTGTGTGGTCATCATAGAGCCGACGGCAAAGGATGATCTGCGGGAACTCGTCGCAGATTTGATGGCCATCACGACCGCGTTCTCGGCCCGCATCTACGGCAAGCGTGGGGACAAAAAGGTGGCCACGACCGTGCGTCAAGCAATGGCCACGTTAGCCGAGGAAGGAGACTCCGTTGAAAACGACCATTTTGGTGTGCTCCTCGATGTGAATGAAGACCAGGAATTGCTGGGCGAGAACTTCATACCTTTTCTTGGCCTAAGACCCTCGAGGAAAGTCAGGATGAACGCTTGTTGAACGGTGTCGAGATAGAGCGCATGGATGCCTACGGCGGACCAATCTCCGCTATCGGTCCACACCTGCTTGTCTGGCTGGATGCGGGTTGGATTGGATGCACGACATTTAGCCTCAGTTGCTATCGATGATCGACTGCCTCCGGCCGTCACTGCTCACGGCCAATGAACTCCCTTTTCGCACCCTCGAACCTAGTGATGTATCTAAAATTTTTCTACCCAGATGGAAGCCAGGCCAAGGTGTGAATTTTCACTTCCAGGAGTAAACAAGCGAGACGCTCGACCCAGGTCACATCATCCGTCCCCACAATTTGACGCACCTGCTGCTGATGTCGAAAGCGCACCACCTGAACTTTGGACAAGATTTTCGATCCGATAGCGAGCGGTCTCAATCTAGAGTCGCGGGCTCGATGCCCGAAGGCATCTACCGCATAGGAGTTGCGAGGACTCTCGCTCATATCTCCGTCCGCTTCCTGCACAGGGCCCATCCGTGACGGGATGGGACATCGTTGGTGATCCTTTCTGGAGTTTATGATGCCCGAGACGGTCCCTCCGTAGTCGGTTGGACTCGCACCCAGACGGCAATTTCCCACAGAAACCCACAGAGTTCACGGGCCACCGCCGCCAGCGCTTTGGGT
>JAMCVM010000198.1 GCA_023475835.1 Bacillota bacterium
GCCGGCACGACCTATCTGTCCATTTCCGGGGATTGGACGGTCCCCGAGGTCTCGTCGACGCAAGGCACGCAGTATTCCTCGGTGTGGATTGGCATTGACGGGGTGGACAATAGGGATTTGATTCAGACCGGGACCGAGCAGGCCGCGACGAATGCTGGCGAAACCAGCGACGCTGCTTGGTGGGAAATTTTGCCGGCTCCAGAGACTCCGATCCCAGACATGCCGGTTGACCCTGGGGATCACATGAGCGCAAGCATCGTAGACGACGGATTTGGACAGTGGACGATTAGTATTGCCAATCTGACTACGGGGCAGAGTTTTTCGACCACCCAGGCCTACGACGGGCCAGCGCAGTCAGCAGAATGGATTTTGGAGGCTCCAGAAGTGAACGTGAGTATTTCCTCCTTGGCGCATTATCAGGAAACCACGGTGGGGTCCACCAGTGTCAACGGAGCCAATCCCGATCTTGTTCCTAGTGACGCTGGGGTAATGATCCAGAACGGAGTTCAAGTCTCTACCCCTTCTAATCCCAATCTGACGACCAACGGCTTTAATGTTGCGTACGGTGCTGCCACGCCAAGTGCGCCCTCCTAGATCGACAGCGTTTACGGCCAAAAGATCAGGGCCAGGAAGTCCGATGCGGATCTTTTCAGACGATTTTGGCATGGAAATACCGCCTGGACCAGCGACTGATGTCTCAGCATATGCGCCTCCCGTGCCCTGCGGTACGGGACCTCCCACGGTGATGATTTAGGATTGAGACAACGATAACGCGGACGACGCGGCGAGAGTGATTTCCCAGCCGAGCATTCACCAATCCGTGTCTGGAGGACCCCTTACAAATTTCTTCAAGGAGACGCGAGATTGTCGGACTCTACGGCCATCGCGGTCCGAGGTCCCGCATGGGAAAATGCGTAGAAGGGATAGGGAGCATGGGATGCCAATTCGCCCAGGCTGGATCTGAGAAGTTCCGGAGAAGTGCTCTTTGCCGATCCTCGCGGCCGCGAGCGCGGTATTCAGGGCGAACAGGCGCTTGGCAGAGTATACTGGGGTTATATCCGTTCAGCGGTTCAACAGGTGTTTAGTTGGGAACGATGGTGGATTGAGACCATCGTCGCGATGGGGAAGTGCGCGCCTTTTGTCGCTTTGTCAACGCATTGGGTCGGAATGATTTGGCCTTGCGAGGCGCATTCGACCTAAAAGGAAACCGGGTGGGGGAGCGCTCGAGGACCATACGAGCAGAGGGAGCCATCGTCATGCACTCAGGGCTGCAGTATATCTTGCGACTTGGATTAAACCGAGATACGGTGAGTTTCAGTCAGTTAGTCAAGTTGGTGGATCAGATTGGGGGCGACATCGTCGCCTTGGACCTGGTGCGCACCGAAGAGGAAACCACGGTGCGCGACTTGACCGTAGAACTGCCTACCGAGGCGCGGCTGGCCGATCTGCAAACCGGGCTGACACAGCTATCCGGTGTTTTTATACAAAACGTATCGGACCGTACATTCCTCATGCACTTAGGAGGCAAGATTGAAATAGCCTCCAAGGTTCAGGTAAAGACACGCACCGATCTCGCCCAAATCTATACACCTGGGGTGGCTCGGGTGGTGGACGCCATTGCCAAGGATCCCAGCAAGGCTTTTCAACTGACCATGAAGCGCAACATGATCGCCATTGTCACCGATGGTTCGGCAATTTTAGGATTGGGCAATTTAGGGGCCAAGGCGGCACTGCCGGTGATGGAAGGCAAGGCAGTGTTGTTTAAAGCGCTAGCGGATGTCGATGCATTTCCGATTTGCCTAGAGACGCAGAATTCTGATGAAATTGTGGAGACGGTGCAACGCCTAGCTCCGGGTTTCGGCGGAATTAATCTGGAAGACATTGCCGCTCCTCGGTGTTTTGATATTGAGCGGCGATTGTCTCAGTCTCTCGATATTCCGGTGTTTCACGACGATCAGCACGGTACGGCGGTGGTTATTTTGGCGGGGTTGATCAATGCCGCTCGAGTGGTGAATAAGCCGTTAGAAGACCTACGGGTGGTCGTGGCCGGGGTAGGGGCTGCCGGTACCGCAGCCACGGAACTCCTTTTGCATCGTGGTATACAAGATATTGTTGGCTATGATCGGGAAGGCCCCTTGGTTCGTGGCCGTCGCCATCCCGAACGCCCGAGTTGGGATGAATACGCCGAAAAGACCAATCCTCACAATCGCGATGGGTCTCTTCGCGATCTTTTGCAGGGAGCCGATTGTTTCATCGGAGTCTCTAGCGGAAATCTTTTGCATCCGGAAGATTTGGCGGGCATGGCACCCGATGCGATCGCTTTTCTGATGGCCAATCCGATTCCTGAAATCGCGCCTGAGGAAGCCGAGCACTATGTCCGGGTGGTGGCCACCGGCCGTTCTGACTATCCCAATCAGATTAACAATGTCCTATGTTTTCCCGGGCTCTTTCGCGGCGTTTTGAACGTCCGAGCCCGGACGATTACGATGGGCATGAAGGTGGCCGCCGCCGAGGCGTTGGCCTCGGTGGTGAAGCCGCAAGAACTTGGCCCAGAATATATTATTCCTGGCGTGTTTAACCGTCAGGTGGCAGAAACGGTAGCCGCCGAAGTGGCCCGGGCAGCCGAGTTGGATGGAGTGGCAAGACGGGTGCCGCCTAGCGTGCTTTAGACACAGGTCAGGCGACGGCTCGGGTAGTCAGAACGATTTAGAGGCGCTGCCTGACGCTGAGGTCGATGCCCGCAACATAGCGGATGCGAAAGGTTACGCTAAGAGATACTCGATGAAAGGATAGACTTCGACGTTTGCGGCGCACAAGACCCTGGAACCCCCAAAAACGGCAAAAAACTGGCACTCCTATTGCGCCCGGCCGTTGTATTCACGTGAACTGATGTGCTGGTTTGAACGATACTGCGAGGTCCACCTGTTTTTCAGTGGGAGCGGAAGGACTTGGTACGCCCAGAGGGAATTACCGCCTTGACTTTTATGGTCGACCTTCTTACCATGGATCATGGTGCGATAACTCACGATGATTTATTTCGCGTGACAATTGACCGTATCGTTTAGGTCTGGGTCTGATGCATAGTTTTGGTGGAGATGGCAAGGATATGGGCGCCCGTAGCTCAGGGGATAGAGCAGAGGTTTCCTAAACCTTGTGTCGGTGGTTCGATTCCGCCCGGGCGCACCAAATTGTCACAGAGGCCTTTGTGGATGGATGATGTGCAACTGATGCGACTTGCTCTCGAGCAGGCGGAAGTTGCCGCTCGCGTCGGCGAGGTGCCGGTGGGAGCGGTATTGATGTCTTCTTCGGGGTTGGTTATCGCTCGAAATTATAATCGCAGAGAAAGCGACCACGACCCCACGGCGCATGCTGAGATGCTGACGATTCGCGAAGCGGCAGAGATATTAGGCCGATGGCGGTTGACAGGAACGGTCTTAGCGGTTACCCTTGAACCTTGCTTGATGTGTGCAGGGGCTATTATTTTGGCTCGGATTAGTCGACTGATCTATGGAGCTTCAGATCCGAAGACAGGAGCGGTTTCCAGCCTGTTTACCACGTTGAATGATTCGCGTTTAAATCACCAGGTGGTGGTCGAAGGAGGCCTTTTGGCCGAGAGTTCACGCGAATTATTGCAAGCATTTTTTCGAGAACGGCGGCGTTGATGGATTAGGATACGGAGAGGTGTCTGAGTTGGTCGAAGGAGCCCGACTCGAAATCGGGTAGGCGGGCAAACACCTGTCTCGTGGGTTCGAATCCCACCCTCTCCGCCATTGAACCAGGGATGTTGTAGGATATCGGAGGGGTGGCCGAGTGGTTTAAGGCGCACGCCTGGAAAGCGTGTTGGTGGGCTAAAACCTGCTTCGAGGGTTCGAATCCCTCCTCCTCCGCCAGAATTTGTGAGGCCATGGAGCCGCATCGATTGGGTCCCGCGCGGACAACACCTGTGAACCCCGTCAGGCCCGGAAGGGAGCAGCGGTAAGCGGGAGGCTTGTGGCGCCGCGGTCCAACCTGGTCGGTGCGGCCCTATGGCCTCTTCATAAAAGGGGCCAATAATGATGGCACGTCAAGCCCTGTATCGCCTGTATCGACCTCGAAGATTTTCTGAGGTCGTCGGTCAGGATCGATCGATTACAGTATTGCAAGCGGCGGTCAGCCAAGATCGTTTGACGCATGCCTATTGTTTTTCAGGACCTCGCGGCACCGGTAAAACGAGTGTGGCTCGCCTATTGGCTAAGGCGGTCAACTGTCTCAATCGCGGATCCGAGGGTGAGCCTTGTTTGGTCTGTGCCTCATGTTTGGCCATGGAACAAGGTGCTCATCTGGACGTGATCGAGATTGATGCGGCCTCGAACCGGGGTATCGACGAAATTCGCGAGATTCGTGAACGGGTCGCCCATCTTCCGGTGATGGGTCGGATGAAAGTCTATATCATCGACGAAGTCCACATGCTCACCAACGATGCCTTCAATGCCCTGCTGAAAACCTTAGAAGAACCCCCAGCCCATGTCATATTCATCTTAGCCACCACGGAAGCTCACAAGGTGCCACTGACGGTGTTGTCTCGATGTCAACGATATCAATTCGGTCGCTTAGAGGCGAAGACGATCCAAGAGCGCCTAGCGCTGGTTCTTGACGCCGAAGGACAGCCCTATGAGCCCGGGGCTTTGGCGATTATTGCCGAGGCGGCCGATGGTGCGCTGCGTGATGCGCTGAGTCTGGCCGATCAGATTTTGGCCATGGCGGATCACGACCAAGGCCTTTTAGAGTCCACAGTGCGTGAGTTTATCGGAGGTCTGGATCAGGGGCTTTTAGAGCGTTTAGTGATGGCACTGGCAGGACCTTCATTAGAGGAATTGCTCTCTCAAGTGGCATCGGTGTGGGAACAGGGTAGAGATGTCCGCCAGGTGCTCCGGGATGTGGCCGAGAGTCTTCGTGACGTGTTGATGTATCGTACATTGGGAAAAGGCGCAGTGGCTACGTATCGTCGAGACTTTTACGGCGATCTTTCGGCTCATTTGCCCGCCGAGATTTCTAAAACGGCATGGTTTCGGGCGTTAGAAGATCTGACAGAGGCCGAGAGTCGGCTAAAGGGAGGCTTCCCGCCTCGTTTGGTGGCGGAGATGGCCCTATTCAAGGTGCAACAAGATTTGGGAGGCACTTTTCAGCCGAACGTGGAACCGATTTCTGCTCCGCCGATCGAAGTTCCAGTGGAGCCAGTCTCTCGGGCCCTCAAAGACACGCTAAGCCCCAAGGTCGGGTCCCCAAATAAAGTTCGACCGGCAGCTGCCGAAGCGCCTTCGGAGGAGAGCCCGTTGGCGCCCATTTCTGAGCGCTTTGCTCAGGTGCTGGAACAGGTGCAAAAAGAGCGGCCATCCACGTTAGCGTTATTGCAATATGCTGAGGTGTTTGAAGCGGGGCCACGGATCGTGATTTGGTTCCAATTTCCCGCCCACCGCGATCTCATTACCGGATCCCCTCATCGCGAGGTCTTCGAGAGCGCGTTTCGTCGGGTGTACGGCGAGCAGATAGGTTATGATCTAAAGGCAGGCGACGCGGAACGTCCTGAGGCGGAAACGATTTCAAAAACGGTCGGGCCTTCGGCGCGGGATCCTGAGGAACTCGCCTCGCAGCTCAAAGAGGTGTTTGGGGTGTCGGTCAAGATTTCGCATACCCCTCCTAGCGCAGATGATGACGCGGTAGGGCAGTGAACGATTCACCAAGACGAAATCGACAAAGGAGCGATCGGTACGATGGGATTTAACATGAAAGACATGCAAAAGATGGTCAAACAAATGCAGCAAGTGCAGACTGATGTGGCTCGGGTGCAAGAAGAACTCAAGTTTGAAACGGTCGAGGCCAGAGCGGGCGGGGTGGTCACGGCGACGTTTAATGGCCATGGGGAAATTCAATCGATTGAGATTGCCAAGGAGGCCGTCGATCCCGAAGATGTCGAGATGTTGCAGGATTTGATACTGAGTGCGATACGTGAAGGTCAAACTAAGGCCCAGGACTTGGCGCAGGATCGGTTGGAGAAGGTCACGGGTTCGCTAAATGTGCCTGGCCTGCCGGGTTTTTAAGGATGATCTATCCTGCTCCTATCCAGGACTTGGTCAATGAATTGGCTAAGCTTCCCGGGGTGGGCCCTAAAACTGCGCAAAGGTTGGCATTTTTCTTGCTGAATCGTCCCGAAGGGGAAGCCGAACTTTTGGCGCGTGCCATTGTGAGTGCGCGCCAAAAAATTCAATATTGTTCGGTGTGCTTCAACTTCACCGACCAAGATCCGTGTGCGATTTGTCGTAATGCCGGCCGGGACACGGGGCTAATCATGGTGGTCGAACATCCGAAAGATGTGGTTGCCATGGAAAAGACGCGAGAGTTTAAAGGTCGATACCATGTGCTGCATGGAGCGATAGCGCCGATGGATGGAATTGGGCCGGAGGACCTGAAAGTTCGTGAATTGCTTTCGCGGATCAAGACCGGGACTATTCGAGAACTGGTGGTGGCGACGGGATCGTCGATCGAGGGCGAGGCGACCGCGCTGTATTTGGGCCGTTTGATTAAACCGATCGGCGTAAAAATTACCAGAATTGCCCGCGGTCTTCCCATGGGTGGCGATTTAGATTATACCGACGAAGTCACCTTGATGAAAGCGTTCGAGGGAAGGCAAGAATTATAAGCATGGACAAACATCCTCTTCAGCTTATAATTTGGGATTACGATGGAACGTTGGCGCCGACTCGCGATCAAATCATCCCTAGTTTTCGTACGGCCTTCGAGTACGGCTTGGATCGGCGGGTATCCGATGAAGAGATTCTAAACTGGTTTGGGCCAACCGATGAAGAAGTCATTCGTCGACATGTCCCGCCTACCCGCTACGCCACGGCGGTGCGTCTCTTCTATGAACGTTACCGTCAATTAGAAGTATCGGCGGTGATGTTTCCCGCTGTTAGAAACTTTCTGGAGCAAAGTCAAAAGGTGGTGCAACACGCTCTACTGACCAATAAAGGTCGCATGACAGCGGAGATTGCGTTGCGGACTCAGGGGATTCGGCCGATGTTGGCGATGGTAGTGACCGGCGATGACGTGGCCGAGCCCAAACCCCACCCCATGGGCATCCAGGCGATCTTAAATACGCTTGGCGTGGATCCTAACCATGCAGTGTTTATTGGCGACTCTCCGACGGACATCGAAGCTGCCCATCGTGCCAAGATTTCCGTCGTCGCGGTGGCTTATGGGGGCATCCATTCAGCGGCCTCTTTGGATCAGCACGCTCCGACCTGGCTGATTAAACGGCCTGAAGAGCTTGCCGCCTGGTTTGACTCCCAACGCCTGATCTCTGAATAGGCTTGTTCCCCCGCGCATATAGCCTACGGGGGGGACGATCGTTGCAACCCGATGTGATTTTAGCAGGAGGCATGGGTCTGGTTTTGCTCTTGGTGGTGGCTCGCCTATTTTGGAGGCCACTGCAATGGATTGGCCGGGTGTTGGCCAATTCCTTGTTAGCGGTGGTTGCCATTTTTTTATGGAACCATTGGGCTGACCACCACGGCCTCGGGATTGGACTCAACCCAGTCACGGCCTTGGCGGTAGGAATCCTCGGCATACCCGGGTTTGCGCTCCTTTTGGCACTTCGGCTATTTGGCGTTTAAATGGTAGCGATTTTATCAGCGCCGACGGTGCCGTGGGTGCATCCGCGGTGCTGATGGCTTGGGGCGTCAACCAATGCGGCGATTCTCTCGGCTAAAGGCGTGACTTGACCCCCGGTCTTTAGGTCCGTTACACTGAGGCAATAGCAAAGCGCAGTGCTAACCTAGGACCGGAGGACACTATGACAGTCAGAGTACGGTATGCGCCTAGTCCATCAGGAACGCTTCATGTGGGCGGAGCGCGCACGGCATTATTTAATTACCTGTTTGCGAGGCATCATGGCGGACGCTTTATCTTGCGGATTGAGGATACCGATAAGGCGAGACAAGTGGAAGGCTCGGAAGTTCAGATGATGCAGGGCCTCAAGAACTTGGGGATTCAGTGGGACGAGGGGCCCGATGTCGGAGGCGACTTTGGACCGTATCGCCAGTCGGAGCGAATCGCTGGCCATCGCGCGGCCGCTCGGGACTTGTTGGCTCAAGGGAAGGCCTATCCGTGTTTTTGTACGCCTGAGGAACTCGATGCCGAACGCAAGCTGCTGCAAAGTCGAGGGCTCCCACCACGATACAGCGGTCGTTGTCGAACCTTGAGTACCGCTCAAGCGGCTGACTGGATGGCGTCTAAGCCTCACGTGTTGAGACTTAGGGTGCCAAACCAGGGAACCACCGTCGTCCACGACCTGATTCGGGGGGACGTCGTCTTCGAGAATGCCCAGTTAGATGACTTTGTGATTATGAAACCGGACGGGACGGCTATCTATAATTTTGCGGTGGTTTTGGACGATGCGGGCATGGCGATTAGTCATGTCATTCGAGGTGACGAGCATCTTTCCAATACGCCTAAGCAGATTCTGGTTGCGGAAGCGCTGGGTATCGGGGGCCCTCAATTCGCCCACGTTCCGATGATCTTGGCCCCTGATCATACCAAGCTTTCGAAGCGGCATGGGGCTATTTCAGTGGAAGAATACCGTCAACAAGGCATCTTGCCCGAAGCCCTGGTCAATTACCTGATGTTGTTGGGCTGGTCAAATCCCAGCGGGGCGGAATTTATGACCTTAGCCGAAGCTGTCGAGCCGTTTGATTTAAATCGAGTGCAGCACACAGCGGCGATTTACGACCAAAAGAAGCTGGAGTGGATGAATGGCCAGTATCTTCGTAGCGTATCGCTTAGCCGCCTGGAGGAGGCCATTCGGCCATTTATAGCACAGGCGGGCATCGATTGTGCTCACGGGCCTAAACTGCATGCGGCGTTGGAATTAACCCGTGAACGGGCCCGGACGCTGGTGGAATTGGTGGAAAATCTTCGGTTTTTGTATCAACCTCCCCAACACTTTGATGCCAAAGGTGTGGACCGGCATTTTCGCGATGACGCTGTCGCTGGACGTCTCGAGCGGTTGGCTGCTGAGCTTGATGCGTCCATCTCCTGGGATCATGATGGCCTGGTTCTGTTGTTTGACCGTCTGGCGCAAGCCGAAGGGGTCAAACGAGCCGCCCTCATCCATCCAACTCGCCTGGCGCTGACCGGAAAGACCGTCGGTCCAGGACTATTTGAACTGATGGTGGTCTTGGGAAAACAGGAGAGTACCGATCGCTTGCGGGCGGTCGTTTATGCCTTGAGGTCTCCCCAAGGAGTAGCGTTGACCCCCTTGCCCGGGTCAGCCTAAGAGGTTGGCCTAACCGGACTCGACGGAGCCAGAGCTAAGAGCCTCCTACGGTAGCGTTTGCGGCAAGCGCGAGGCCGAGCTTAGACGAGGAGGGGACGTTAGATTTTGGTTTGCCTTGGGGCTCTCGAGGGCTTAATGGCAGTAGCACCGAGGCATCCGAAACCCGGAGTATGAGTAAGAAGATACTCCGGGTGTTTTTAATCGGAATTTGAAGAATTGGTAGCTTATAAAGCATTCGGGTCCGTGGTATTCGCGGCGCTGAGGCAGCCCGGGTGGTTCAGAGGACAATTCTCAATGGATGGCCTGAGAAACTCTCGAGAATGCCTGCCGGGCCAACCAGCAAGATCTCGGAGGCATGTTATTTCGTGCCTCGGGGTCCTGGTTGGCCGCGTTGCATGCCGACGCATAGAGGAAGAAACCACCTATATTTGCCTTTAGATCCAAAAACATTAGACCTGGATGCCGTGAAATTCCGCACAGACCTTGGCTGATCCAAACAATGGCACGTCGAATTGAGCGCACATTGTGTCATAATTTGCCATTCCCTTCCGATTTGCCTAAAAAGATCGAAGCCGTTCCAACAAGGGACAAAACCTGGAGACACTTCCTTTCAGCGCCATCAGGGCGAACTGACAGCACGTCTGATCTCCTCTACGCTATCACTGGTTGGCCTACTTAGAGAAGACCGAGGATGCCCCAACCTCCATCTTTGTCACCGTTCGAGGGGAGATTGGCCATGAAGAACCCAATCACTGGGGTGTATCGCTCCGACAGGTGGGGCGGGCGTGCTGCTTTTTTTCTCGTCAGCGAACTTAAAAGGCGCTCGGCACAGGAGGGGGAAGAGGTTTAGTGAAGCATCAATCGAAGGCATGGAATATTTCGGAACGGATCGTATGTGTGGGACTCTTGGCTTCACCCTTGGCTCTGGCCGCGACCAATGTGGTCTCTCTGGGAGCGCAAAGCCAGACGGTCGCAAAAATTCAGCAGCAACTAGTGGATCTTGGATATGATCCGGGCGCGGTGAATGGAAGGTACGGCACCCTTACGATGAGGGCTGTGTTGTCATTTCAATTGAGCCATCATATTGTGGGCAAGGGCGGTGTGGGATCAAAGACCGAAGCGGCGCTAGAGCAGCAACTAGCGTTGAAATATCCACCGACACACTATGCGTGGGATCAAGGGATCGTGAAGGCGCCGCAGTATGGAGAGCCTGTAGTGATTGCGCAGCAAGATTTAATCGCGCTGCGCTACTATCAAGGTGGGTTAGACGGCGTTTTTAACCGGGGCACCGAGTTAGCTGTGAAGAGTTTTCAAAAAAATCGGGGATTGAACGTGACCGGCGAAGTTGGCAAAATCACCGCGAGTGCCCTGACTGCCGCGGTAACGGCGCTTCACCCAGTAAAAAAACCCTTCGTGCTCGGCTTTTATACCCAATACGAGCCCAATGCGACGGGTTCCCAAAACAGTTTGGCAACCCACGTGAAGCAGGTGTCGGCAATTTCTCCGCTTTGGTACAGCTTTCGTGCTGACGGCACTCTCCACGACCTAGGATATCATTACGCGGCGGTTCGTACTTACGCGAAAGCCCACCACGTTGCCGTCTATCCAATGATCATTAACGGATTTGAAAATGCGGCCGTGGTCGACAATCCTGAGGTGCGACGAAGCGTCATCGCGCAACTAAAAAAAATGGCCGTGGTGGACGATTATGCTGGATACAATATTGATTTTGAGGGGCTGGCGTCAGATGCTCGGGCGGGAATGAACGCCTTCATTATGGAGTTAGCGGCGGCGTTGGACCCGATGGGTCGAACGATTTCGGTCGACGTTCCGCCCAAGTTAAGCGCCAACAATCGCTATGCGATGCCCTATGATTTTGCGGTCTTGGGGAAATACGCCAGTCAGATAATTTTGATGACCTATGACGACCATTCGGTGGGGACGCCTGCGGGGCCTGTGGCCCCCTATCCATGGATGAAATCTGCGATTGAGTACGCCGTGACCCGAATGTCGGCGGCGAAAATCGTTCTTGGCCTGGCCGGATATGGCTACGATTGGGCGTCAACGGGTCAGACGGTTGAATATCACGATCTCAACGCGATTGCGCTGGCCCACCAAGAAGGAGTCCCGATTGAATGGAACGCGGTGGATAAAGAGTTTACCTATAGCTACGTGCACAATGGCATTTCCCATGTGGTTTGGTTCGAAGACGGCTATAGTGATAAGTTTCGTATGCAACTAGCGCGGGAATTTCATCTGGGTGGAATTGCCTTGTGGCGCCTGGGTGACGAGAATCCTCAGTTTTGGACCGCAGTGAATGAAACCGGCTGGTAAATTGGCCCACGATCCTGTGATTGAGAACCAGCATCCACCATCGCCGTTCCGGGTGTTTCTCTGGAACGGCTTTTTGGACCCACAGCCGGAACCTGGGTATACTGAACAAAGACAAATAGAAGGAGCGATAAATATTGAACGAATCTACCGTGCGAATTAAAGAACCCGGGGCTCGGGTGTTTTCTGGAAGTCCGTGGATTTACCGTGGGGAGATTTATCACAGTCAGGCGACGCCAGGATCGGTGGTGACCGTGCTTGACGCCCAGGGCCGGGAAGTGGGCAAAGGATTTTTCAATCCCCGTTCGATTATTGCGGTACGCCTGTTAACTCGGATCAAACGTGAAAGAATCACTGCCGGGTGGTTTCAACAGCGGGTGAAAGAAGCGATCCGGTTGCGAAAGGCGTGGATGGGAGAACGCAATGCTTACCGCGTGTTCTATGCGGAAGCGGACGGGATCCCAGGTTTGGTGGTCGATCGGTATGGCCCGATGCTGGTGGTGGAAGTCCTTTCGCTCGGCCTCATTCCGTACATGGAGGCGATTACCGCGACCTTGGTCGAGGAACTCCAGCCCGAAGGTATATATGAGCGGGGCGATGTGTCTACTCGCGAACATGAAGGACTGCCGCGGGTGGATCGTTTAGTTTACGGCGAATTGGTCGATCCGGTTTCGATTACGGAACACGACGTCCGGATGACGATTGAAGTGACTCATGGACAAAAGACGGGCCACTTCTTGGATCAGTACGAAAATCGGATGCGAGTGGCGCAACTCGCGCGCGGCAAGGAGATGTTCGACGCCTTTTGCCATACTGGGGGATTTGGCTTGGTCGCGGCCAAGCATGGCGCTAAGCATGTCGTGGGAATCGACCAAGACAAGAACGCTATCGCCCGAGCGACCGAAAATGCGGAAGTGAACCACCTCGCTGACCGGATGGACTTCGTGACCGGCAATGCGTTTGACTGGCTCAGAAAGGCAAGCGATGGAGGCCTTCAGTATGATTTGGGGGTGCTGGATCCACCCGCTTTCACCAAATCCAAGGAGAGTGTGCCCCAAGCGATCAAAGGCTACAAGGAGATTAATCTCAGGGCGATGAAGCTTCTTCGACCCGGGGGCATCTTAGTGACTGCTTCCTGTTCCTATCATATGAGTGAGAGCGACTTTATCGCCGTCATTTCTTCGGCAGCCCAAGATGTTCGGCGATTTGTTCGGATTATGGAGATTCGTGGCCAGGGCCCAGACCACCCGATGCTGCCAGGGTCACCGGAATCTCGCTATCTTAAGTGTCTGATTTTAACCGTGGAGTGAGTAGCTGGTGCCGACCGGGGGGAGGATATGAGAATCGAGTGCTCTCCCTAGACCTGCCACAATTCAGCGTGCGTGTTAACCTAATCTTAACACAGCGTTAAAGAACCGATAACGTTGGCGTGGGATCATAGGGGCAAGACGCACCGGACGAATGAGTGAAAGGAGTCGGCACATGAGCACGGCACTGGAAGCTTTAGACGAGTCCGGTATGCAAAAGTTTCATCTTCGGACGATGTTTACAGCCGGTATGGGTTTTTTTACCGATGCTTACGATCTTTTCATCATTGGAACGGTCACAGCTATTTTGACCCCTATCTGGCACTTGGATACGAGTGAATTGGCGCTTTTGAATAGCTTGTCACTAGCCGCAGCCGCTTTTGGTGCGGCTTTGTTTGGCCCATTGATGGACCGCTTTGGGCGTAAGGCGATCTATGGGTTTGAAATGGTCATTCTTACTTTTGGTGCCCTATTAAGCGCATTTGCTCCTTCTTTTGCCTGGCTTTTGGTATTCCGTGTCATTGTCGGCATTGGCGTGGGTGGGAACTATCCTACGAGTTCGGTCATAACCAGCGAATATTCGAATCGGGCTCAACGCGGCTACATGGTCACCATGGTGTTTGCGATGCAGGGTTTGGGCCTTTTGGTTGGACCGCTGGTCGCGGCAGGACTCCTCGCCAGCGGGATCGGGCACGACCTTGTCTGGCGATTGATGCTGGCGTTCGGAGCCATCCCGGCGGCCTCAGTCATCTATTTGCGTAGGAACTTACCCGAGTCGCCACGATTCCTGCTATCGGTGAAGAAGGATCAGACAGCTGCGAAGGAAGTGGCCGAGTTATTGGCCAATGCCGAGCCTGCTACACCGAGGGTCGAGGAGGCGCCGGTTGTCCAAAATCAAATGCAGTCGATGCTGAGTCGGCGGAACTTGATTCGCTTAATTGGAGCGGCAGGCAGTTGGTTTCTGATCGACATTGCTTTTTATGGCAATAGCGTCTCGTCGCAGGTGATTATGAAGGCCCTATTGCCGGGAGCGCCTTTGGTGACCACGGTGCTGGTGACCGCATTAATCTTTGCGGTGGCCGCCGTGCCCGGGTACTTTGTGGCCGCGCACTATATGGATCGTTTGGGTAGAAAACGGATTCAAATCACCGGATTTCTTGTCATGGCCCTGGCCTATGGCTCACTTTTGGTGGTGCCGACGATTGTTAAAGTGCCGCTGATGTTCCTCGTGGTTTATGCTATCAGCTATTTCTTCGTAGAATTTGGTCCGAATACTACCACGTTCTTGGTGCCGTCGGAGATTTTTCCCACCAATCTTCGCGGACGCGGTCATGGATTTTCTGCCGCCTCGGGTAAAATAGGAGCTTTTGTCGGAGCATTCTTCCTCCCGTTGGTGCTTAAGGCCATTGGGTTATCTTCAACCATGGGCCTTTTAGCGGGGGTCGCTTTACTGGGCGTGGCCTTGACTTGGCTAGCTATTCCAGAGATGAAGCAGGTGTCTTTGGAAGCGAATGAGATTTCCGACCAATCGCCGCAAGCCTCTTAGCCAAGAGAATGCCCAAAAGAATGGAAAGGAAAAAGCGTCACACCTACGCTTCTCGGGGCGTTGGCCTTAGGTTCTATCGGAGAAACATGCATGCTCTCGCGTAGGGTTCGTGGTGCTGAAAAGATGTGGAGCCTCTTCTAGAAGCGTTTCTGATTACTCCCCGAGGCCTTTGGGTTCGGATGCTCGGGGAGACAATGGCGGAGGATGCCACCCCCTTCGGATAGACCTGATACGGGTGAAATAGAGGCTAGATCGAGCCTATCTGGTCAGCGCCGCGTAAGAGCCAAGCAGACGATAGCGGATGCGCATTTTCGCTTGGCCTATCCAGGGGGGTAAATAACTGCTAAAACAAATCACATGATATCTATGTACATCGCATTATAAGGTGTATAATATGGGTATGCTAGTGAATGATCGCGTGGCGGGGATGTTCCCCGCCGGAGCAAGCCAG
>JAMCVM010000186.1 GCA_023475835.1 Bacillota bacterium
AAGGGAAAGAGCCGATGGAAGCCTTATACGATCTCGATGCGGACATTGGTGAAAGTCGCAATGTCTATCAGGAGCATCCGGACGTGGTGCAGCAGTTGTCCGCGTGGTTGGAGGAATGCAGGAACGATCTAGGCGATGCGGCTACAGGAGCCGCCGGCGCCCATTGTCGGCCGATCGGCAGGGTTGAAAACCCAGTACCGTTGACCCACTATGATAGCCGTCATCCCTATATGATGGCGCTCTATGATTTAGGAGACTTCGGATAGGCTGTCAAGGCAAGAAAGCTTTGGTGGCTGGTGGCCTTTCTCGAAGAGACCCTGGGGCATCGATATCGAATCGAAACGGTGCCCCGTCTCCTTGGGTCGGTGAGCTCAGCGTGGATGATGCCGGGCGGAAAGGGGAAGCTTGGTTATGGTTTTTGCGTGCGTGGCTTTCGAGTTTTCGTATGCGGCCAATGGGCTTGTTGGACCCGATCCCGAAGCCATCCGCGGGGTTCCACGAAAATATCACTGACGGTAATGCCTAAAATTGGCACGGGACCTTCTGGCCGCTGATCGAAGGTGGGCTGGCCAGTCAGCCCACCTATGGCCATTTGACAATCAGGGTGTAGATGGAATATCCCAAAGTCGTAGCCAACTTTTGCTGTGAAGTCTGAGAGGTTCGAGAATCGCCGATCGCAACGATCCCTATGCCTGCTCTGACCTACTCCGCCGGTAGTCGAGAGGCCGCTGAAACTGCCGGTCTCCGCTCATGGCCAAAGTTATGGCCGCGAGGAAGGAATCCCCGAGGGTAGCGTCGCTCGCCGTTTTTGGACCGAATGTTCGTGGTCGGGCTCTGAGATCCATGGCTTTTTTCGACGATGTTGCCTATTCGGGATATCCGATCGCCTTCTGGCAATTCAAGCCGCAAGTGAGCCCTAATCCCCCCTACGACAACCGATTCGTCAGCAATGTCAGGCGCTCGACCATCGATTGCCCCGTCAGCCGGTGCCCCAAAAACCCGAGGCATTGCCTTTGGCCGAAGGGGCCAACGGCCAACCTAGAGGGCGGCGGGCGCCTTCGGCTCCCGGCCTCGCGCAAATGGAGAGCGCTGAGCGGTATTTGAGGCCCGGTTCGGTGCTCGATTCAGCCCAGGGGCGATTTTTAAATCCATCACACGGTTTTAGCGGGCTTTCGAACGATCTCTCCTGGCGCGCGACCAAATCGACGGTCACGTTTCTTAAAGGCGTCCAATCACTGGAGGGATCTCGCCCCGAGGAAGGCCAGAGACCTGGCCGGGGGGATCGGGAGGCCGAGGTCCGCGTCGCGCGCAGCCGCACCAAAACGCCGCCTGGTGCATTTGGCGTATTTTAAGAGGCCACGGGGCGTGGTGATTCACCCTGTTCTTAAGATTTTCACCAAGATCCAGTCGCCTTTTGTAGGAATCGCTTGAGGTCATGTCGAACTTCGAGACCAAGGAGGAATGCCGTGTGGCTAAACATTCGATTAAACATAGAGCCCATCGCCCGCCATCGTCCGCGGGTAACTCTTCGGATCGATCGCTCAGGATGACACCGAAGACGGTTCAGGAGCCGTCACCCTCATCCCGGGTCCATCTCTTGGAATTCGGCGTGTTCGTCTTAATAGTGATTACGTTTTTGCCACGGGTGATAGCCTTGATCGTAGGAGGCTGGGTATACACTCGGCTTGAATCCCACCCTCGGTTTCGTGATTGGTTGTTTCGACGAAAGTTCGTTCAGAAGTGACAGGTTGACTGAACCGAGCCTGGCCGGGAATCTCGTCTTCTAGGTCTGGTGGCGATGGCTTCCACGAACCTCGGGTCATCCAAGTTGTCATGAGTTCATTTGGGTGCGGGATCACAGTTTGCCCCAAGGGCAGGGTTTGAGTGATAGACGCTGCTCTTCCAACTCCCGTCCCATCTGTAATCCATTACTTGGTGCGATTTAACCCAGTTTCCGCATGTCAGCCCTTCGCAAATGGATAAAACTACGGGAAAATGTCGACACACTATCGATCTCCAAGACTTGGCGGGTGGACTGTCTCATAGTTCAGCCCTCCCCGCCCGTTTCCCGACTTGCTTTGTAGGTCCATTCTCTTGGTACAATTGCTGAATGTCGGGTTTCAACGACTACCGAAGCGGCCAACGCTAGAGCCGTTAGCACGACTCGAACGATCTCATCCCAAGGGGCTGCTGACGGCCTCACCTATTGGACATACACCGGAGGAATGATTCGGTTCCCTGACCCTGTCGTGAGGCATTTGGTTCCAGCCACTTCTGCTGTGGATGTCTATCGGATTCCAACTACATTAACCTAAGTCGATGGCACTCGGATCCTCTTCATGGGATTTAACGCCGCGGGTTCGGACGTGCATGAAGCTTTTATATCTCCATCGGCTAGAAGGACAGTCACGCCGGGGTTTCTCATTTAGAGGAACGGGGCCTAATCCCGCCCCAGGGGGCGGCCTGGATGCCGTAGATGGAGGTAGGCTGAACGCCCCAGCAACCTTGTTTTTGGGCAAAACATCAGGGCCTCTAGGGCACCGTCTGAGTCCGGGCGATTCCTTGGGCGCCGTCTTATTTCTAAGGGCCGGTCGCAACTTCGGTCACACATTGCTTGATAGCGCCACTTAAACTGGGCCTGACCCAGCGACTAGTCCGAACCGAGGGGGTAACCATGCGGCCGAAGCCGGTAAGGACATCCCCAAAATCCAATGGCCGCTGAGCACTTGCAAGAGAATCAACTGGGTGCAAGCCTAGCCCCGACTGAACGGCCGCCGAGCGGCTTGTCCGCTCGCTTGCTGATGTTGAATCGGCGTTTT
>JAMCVM010000085.1 GCA_023475835.1 Bacillota bacterium
CCCTGTTCGGCGCGGTCCCGCTAGGCCCGCCACCGTCGTGGCGGGCCTTAGTGATCACCTATGCTTCGACCAGTCCCGCCTTGGACTACGATGACTTATCGAATGGGAAACCTCTATTCGGTGGAATAATACCAATTACTGCACAACCTATCTTGCCAAAGACTTGTGGGTAACGTTAAGCCTTTAGGGGTGGGATGAAGCGCGTATCCTGGATTCCTACCGTTTGTGTCCTCCGTGGGAGGTGCCTCGCTTGCCGTCATCCACTCAGCCGCCGAAAATCCGCCGGTCTAAACACGGTCGCGCCACCACGCCATCCTTTGTCTGTGAAATCCCCTTGCGGATCACTTCGGCGCAAGCGCGGCGGCGGCGGCTTGCCTTACTGATCCGGTCGCGAGCATATCCATGCTTCGCGGATTAGCGATCATGTTGATGCGGTCCTTTCTGGTTGACAAGGATCCCCCGAATCGTAAGCACGCCACAGCTTTGCATTTCCGTCCTTTTGCCGGCTCTTGCACCTCGACTGATATTGGTGCCGACGGGTAGGTCACTTGGGTAGCAGCATGGAGGCTTCCGTTTGGTGTGGTGCTGGAACGAATGGGTTCGGCTTTGGCTATACACCCTCCCAATGCTTCGGCAAGCCAAGACTCCTTAAACAAGCAACAACTCGGTGTGGGCGTCCCTCAGTTGATGCGCAAGAGCCCGGTCTCCGAGGTTTGTCCATTCCCCGGGTGGAGGCAGCCACTCATACGATCCCATTATTGATTATTTCACAGTGCCTTGCAGCGATCCAGGCCTGTATGCAGCTCTGAAGCATAATATGGTATAGACCACAAGGGAATCGGCACAAACCGACTGGAATTCGTTGTTGAAGCCTCCGAGGGGGGTGCGTGGCACCCCGATGAAGACCCCTGCCATGGTTGGAACAAGATCCATCGGCGTTCAGGGCACACTGACGAAGAAGGGGCCAGCCCCTTCTATTTTTGAGATCGAATGCCGTTGACATCCCCCGACGATTGGGCTTTTACCAAATCAGCCGCAATCGACGCTGCGGGGTTTGCTCCCTCAGCAGGGCTAAGCGCTCACGATCCAGCCAACGACCGGCGATCGTCTCCCTCATCCATTTCAGGGTGCCTTGGACGGTCAGCTTCAGCACGGTGGACCATAAATCCTGATGGTGCAATGCCAAAACGTTGAGAGTATGAGCCATGCGCATCAGCGCATGGAATCCTTGCATGCCATTCCAATCGCAAGAATCCCTATGGGTATCGTAATAGCCGTGATGTTTTTCAACCAGGATGGGTTCTTCAATATCCCAGCGATGACGGGCCATGCGATGACATCGGGTGGCCACGTTCTTCTTGGATAATCGTTGTGAGGAGACCCACGCCCACGTGCTCGTCCGCTCGATCCCTTCCGCGTCGGTCCAGGTTTCTTCGCAGACCCCATAATGGAGCACGATGGTTTTGGTTTCCTTCGTCTGCGGGTCCAACCAGGGATACTCGAGGTCATTGTCGAGTAGGCTGCAGGCGCCGTAGTTTAGGTGAACTGTCGCTCCGTTTGCTGCCTCTTTCGATTGACAGTGCCTCAGTACGCCACCCTGCCCGATTTCCTGCAACCTCTCTAAAATTCCGTACGGCCGGTTTTCCGGAATACGGCTTCAAACGACTACTCCACCCGGAGTCTGCCTCGGCTAGCTGAGGCTTAAAGGCACCCGCCTATCCACCCCCACTACGCCGAGTTGGCTCCGACCTACGGGGCTCCCTGCGAGGTCGCGGTCCTCGAGCCGAAGCTCTTGCCACGACCGCGGGGACCATGAGTCGTCCACGGGTCCTTGCCTCGCCAGCGGTTCTGTTGTCCGCCAGGTCCTCAGTCCTACGACCCGATCCGCCAGGCTTGGCGCCACCTCCCGATTTCGCGGTCTCCGCTTATACGGGCGGCCTTGCCTTTCGCGGGCGCTCCAGGCCGGCCCCAAGTCCTTCCCTGCTTTGCTAAGCTATCTGTCAAACCACGCCGTCGCCCATACGCCGGCAGGGCCGTTCGGTGCTTCCCATTACTCGCCGAACGGTAGCCGTCTTCGCCCGTGGGTCCGAGGCGCGACCCCGGCATCTCCCCCGATAGTCAGATTTCACGGGCATTCTTTCGACGCGGCAGCGTTCACGTCATGTTGCGGCTTGGTTTGTTGCTAGCCCCCTGGTCTGACCTCACCTTCCGGTGAACCGGGACATTACCCTCGCGGCTTTCATCAGAGGAGTCACCCCACTCTGACGCGCGATTCGCTACGTGGCCGAATGGGAAATTGCCACGACCGGACTTGCACCGGCTAGATATCTTAGGTTACAGGCTGCACGACCCACCAGAAATGTTGCTCTCGATCCCCCCAGGTTTCGGTTTTTTGCTGGTCTGGCACCAACCGGTGCAACTTCGCTGCGTCCTTGTGCCAGGCGGACAGGTTCCCCACTTTTAAGACGATCATGAACGGCCATCCGCGTTGGTTAAGGTATTCAAACCACGGGCCATTGGGGTAGAGGCCGTCCATGAGCAAGACGAGAGGCCAACGCCGAAACGCCTCGTTGAGGCGTTTGGCCACCCGATAAAACGCTTTGAGTTCCGAATCCGGTTGGGTCGCCGGGGCGGCGTCGACCGGATTCGTACAAAATTCGGCCAAAAGCGGCAACGTGACCCCCCCGGGACAGACCAAGACGACTTCGACGACATACGCCTGATACCACGTGCCCGCTTTGGTTTCCTTTTTCAGCGCTTCTTCGGCCCATGGATACGGGGCTCCCCATTTGACAG
>JAMCVM010000017.1 GCA_023475835.1 Bacillota bacterium
TAGCGAATTGTTTGCATTTACTGAAATTTCACAGGGTGCGAAACGTGGGATGAAGACGGCAGCGGTCCAGCTCACAGCGCACGGCTGGTCACGCGGCAAAGTCGGCGAAGTATTCGGCTGTGACAAAACGACCGTGCGATCCTATGTGAAAGGCTATCGAGACGGGGGACTGGAGGCGTTAAAGCGCTTTGCTGGCGGTGGACGAACGCGTGCGTTGGACGCGCATTGCGACTCGCTCATGAAAGAATTTGATCAACATCCGCCCCGGGATGTGGGAGAAGCACAACATCGGATTAAGGAACTGACCGGACTGCAACGCAGTCCGAGTCAAATTCGCGAATTTTTCAAGCGGTCAGGCTTCAAATACCGCAAGGTAGCTCCCATTCCGGCGAAGGCCGACCCTAAGGTTCAAGAGAAGTTTCTCGACGAACAGCGGGATCCCTTACTAAAAGAAGCTCAGGCCGGGAAGCGGCACGTCTTCTTCGTCGATGCCGCGCATTTCGTCTTCGCAGCCTTTTTAGGCTACTTCTGGTGCCGGATTCGCCGGTTCTTGCCCACCCCGTCCGGCCGTCAACGCTTTAATGTGCTCGGGGCGTTACACGCCAACAGCCGCGAAGTGGTCACCATCACCAACACAGACGATATTCATTCCGGCTCGGTGGTGAAGTGATTGGAATGCATTCAGGAGAAATTTAGCGACCTGCCGATCACCTTAGTATTAGATAATGGGGCCTACCAACGCTGTGCGATGATCCAAGCCAGGGCTCAGGCACGGGGCATTCAGTTGCTCTTTTTACCCCCGTATTCGCCGAATTTAAATCGCATCGAACGGCTATGGAAATTCGTCAAAGCCGAGAGTTTAAGCGCGGTGTATCATGAAACCTGCCCTGCATTTTGTGAAGTGATTACGAAATTGTTTGTAGACGGAATTCATCGAAGTGGGCGTCGATCTTTCAATACTGGGAATCGTCTCAGAGATATCCGTTATTGCGGTCTTCCGAGAAATATTCACCTACCCTCTTGCGTTTTTTTGTATCCCCGATATAATATATTTTCGTCAAAAGCAATCGTCAGTTGAAGGTTTTCCCCTTTTTGAACAGATGTGGGAATATCTTTCAGCGAGTCGTGGGACGAATAGACTTCTCGAGGGTAGCCGATTGCCCGTGGCGCACTTTATTGCAGAAAGGATCTCGGGCTATGACGAAAAACAATGGGCCGGTCGCCTTGGTCACCGGCGCTGGTCGAGGCATCGGACGAGCGATCGCCGAACGGTTGTCTGAAAACGGCTACCAGATTGCCTTGCATTATTGGGCCGCCCCGGACCAAGCTGTCGAGTGGGTTGAGGCCGTGCTGAAGCAAGGCAAACATGCTAGGCTGTTCACCGGGGATTTAACGGTTGAAGACACGCCCACTAAGTTGGTAGCCGAAGTGCTAGCTGCCTACGGTCGCTTGGATGTCGTGGTGAACAATGCTGGTCAGACGCTCTCTGCGCCGTTTCTCGAGATGTCTGCGGACCAGTTAGAGACGCTATATCGGCTCCTCTTTTTGGCTCCGTATCGGATCAGTCAGGTGGCCGCACAGTGGATGGTTCGCCATAGCGTGCATGGCTGTTTGGTCCAGATTGCTTCTGTCCATCATAACCGGGTCACGGACCAAGATAGTGCCTACGGCGCTATGCGCGCGGCTGCCATCCGAGCCATGCAGAGCATGGCCTACGAGTTGGCTCCTTATGGGATTCGTGCGAATGCCGTGGCTCCGGGAAGGATTTTAACCCAATTTTTAAGCCAAGGGGCTGATCCCCTACGTTTGCAAGAAATTGATGCGGTCATGCCGCTGAGGCGATCTGGGACCCCAGAAGACATTGCCAACGCGGTGGAGTGGCTGGTTTCTCCGCAGGCGAGTTATGTGACCGGGATGACCCTGACCATCGATGGAGGGTTTAACCTATCCATGCCATCTCCTATGATTGGAGGAAAGCCGACCTTCATTTGAGGTCGGACGGGTGCCTCGCCCACGCCGAGATAAGCTCTCTGTCTGCGATTCGCAAACGAAAGGGGGAAATAATGACTCCGATTACCATTCGTTCCGTTCGTCCCATTGTGACAGCTCCGGAAGGTCGTCCCTTGGTGGTTGTCCGTGTCGATACCTCCGAGCCGGATTTGTATGGGTTAGGATGCGCCACCTTTACCCAGCGGGCGTTGACCGTGGCCCACGCCATCAGTACCTACCTGACCCCATGGGCCCAAGGGCGCCGGGTCGACGACATTGAAGACTTGTGGCACAGTGCCATGGCTAGCACCTCGTGGAGAAATGGCCCGGTGCTAAACGCTGCGCTGTCTGGTGTGGATATGGCATTGTGGGACATTAAAGGAAAACTCGCCGGGATGCCGTGTTATAACTTATGGGGTGGAAAAAGCCGGGAAGCGGCTGCCGTGTATCGCCATGCAGACGGCGAAAGTTTGGACGAGTTGGTCGAGAATGTGGGCCGCTTTGTCGACGAAGGCTATCGGTTTATCCGCTGCCAGTGGGGGGGCTATGGGGGGATGGCTCTCAATCCGGCGGAACCCTCCCATGGGCAGTTCCCAAATCGCAAGGTCCGGGTTCCTCTCGGCGCTCTTCCGGGGGAATACTTTGATCCGTATACGTATCGTCGGCGTGTTCCGCGCATGTTAGAGCGCGTGCGCTCCGAGTTTGGAAGCACGATTGAATTATTGCATGATGTGCATGAACGCCTCGCTCCAATCGATGCATTACGGTTAGCGAAGGACGTTGAACCCTTTGATTTGTTTTTCTTGGAAGACTTGCTTCCCCCGGAGCAGGTGGAGTGGCTTCGTCTCGTGCGCGAACAAACGACGGTCCCGATCGCGATTAGTGAATTGTTTACGCATCCCCTGGAATGGATGCCGCTGATTACCCAGCATTGGATTGATTTCATCCGCATTCACATTAGCCAAATCGGTGGCGTGACTCCGGCACTCAAGGTGGCTCGCCTGTGCGAATGGTATGGAGTGCGGACCGCCTGGCAAGACCCGAAGGATGTGTCGCCGATTGGGCACATGGCGAACTTGCATCTAGAAGTCCACACGCATAATTTTGGCGTTCACGAATGGGGTGGTTGGGGCGATCATGCCCCCGAGGTATTTCATGGATTGCCGGAAGTGCGCGATGGGTACATGTATCCCAATACCTCGCCAGGATGGGGCATGGAGATCGACGAAGACGCCGCTGCGCATTATCCAGCAACCGCAGAGACCTTAGCCATCTCCGACATTCGCCTTCCCGACGGAACCTCCGTGTGGCCTTGATAACTCAGGACGCCCAGCACGTCGCGCCATCTGGCAATTATGATCGGCGGGAGGAGAGGCCTTAAGCGACCGGACCGGGTAAGCTGGCGAAAAACCAAAGGGGGAATTCTCATGGCGCTCCTCGGCCTAGACTTGGGAACCTCGACTGTCAAAGCCGGGTTATTGACTGATGCGGGCGAATGGGTCATAGAAAGCGTTCCCGTGGCCGGCGATCTTTGGGCTGGAGAGTTTGACCCTAGGGCCTGGTGGACAGCGACGGTGCTCGCGCTGCGACATATCGCGGCTACGCATTCGCTGGCTAACGTGAAGGCGGTCGCCGCGATTGGTAATACGCCTACCCTGGTGCTAGTCGATCGTCATGGCCAGCCAGTGTATCCCGCGTTGTTGTGGTCTGACACGCGAGCTGTGGTGGAGGCGGACGCTTTGCAGCAGGAGCGTTCATTGGAAGACTGGACTCGAATTTATGGGGGATTTATCCCGATTTCAGCGGCCTATGCAAGCGCTAAATTACGGTGGTTGGCTCGCCACCATCCCACTGTGGTAGCGCAGACGGCCGTCATCCTGCAACCGAAAGATTACCTCAATTATCGGTTGACCGACCAATTCGCCGGGGATCCGTGGACATCGAAAGGCATCGTGCACCTGACCCGACCCGGGGATGCCAGCCCATTGACCGCGATCGGACTCTCCGAGAACGCGGCTCCGCCGTGCTATGATCCTATCGCTGTGATTGGCACGGTGACAGATGCGGCTGCTTTAAGCACAGGCATTCCTGTCGGAGTTCCGGTGATGGCTGGTTGGAGCGACACGTTAGGGGCGGTACTCTCTTTGGGACTCGGCGACTGCGACGGGTTTATCTTGAGTGGGACGTCTGAAAGTATTGGAGTGATGACCCAGATCCAACCACCGCATTCGACCCAGGTGTTTGTCGCACCGGTTTGGAACAGTGGTTACCAGATTGTATATGGACCGGTATCGAGCGGAGTGTCAACCGTCCGTTGGGCCGAGTCCATTTTGGGAATCTCTTCATCCGACAAAGCGGATGTCGATATTTCTCAAATCGACGTTTTCTTCGTCCCCTATCTCTCGGGTCAACGGAGTCCCCTTTGGCACGATACTGTGCGTGGAGCCTGGATCGGCCTCAACGACCACGTAACCCGCGCACATCTAATCCAAGCCGTATGGGAGGGCGTTGTTGCCGCTGAACGAGATGTGCTCGAAGCGGTCACTGCCCTCACAGCCCTCTCGGTAAAACGCCTGGTCGTGACCGGTGGCGGGGCGCACCATCCTGGTTTGAATTTTCACCGCGCTGCGCTGTTGCAAACTCCGCTCTATCGAGCGCTTGCGGATCCGGTATGGGGAGCCGTGCTACTAGCCTACTGGGGATCAGGGGGTCACTTCCCACAGAATCCGACGAAGGCGCAGCAATGGGAAAGGTTGCCAACGGCGAGTAGTCATGAACATCGGTATGTTGGATTCCAACGCGCCAAAATGGCCTGCTTGGGCTTGGCCCAAACCTAGGGGACTGGTGCGAAACCCGAAAAATCATCGTTCAGGAATCACAACCACGCGGGTTTCAGGGTTCTCGATCCGGTGTTTTGGGACTTATGCACCGGGTCTCTAGGACAGGATCGGATCGGTGGCCAAATAACGTGAGACATGACAGTAATGAGGAGGCATCGCGATGGACGAGGAATTTCAAGTTTTGGAGCAACAGCGAGTGGTGCCGGTCATCCGTACGACCTCGGAGTTAGCCGCTCAGCAAATCGCCGAGGCGGCCTGGGACGCAGGATTTCGGATCATCGAGCTGACTACCACGATTCCTAATGTGTTTCGTCTCGTAGAAACATTGGCTAGACGCCATCCGAACGCTATCCTAGGCGTTGGAACGTTGCAACAGGAGGACCAGGTCCGCAAAGCCGTGGACGTGGGGGCGCGCTTATTAATCACCTACAAGGTGTCTGAAGTCGTGGCCGACATCGGCCAGCGCTCACAGGTTCCTTATATTTTAGGGGCGGCTACGCCGACCGAAGTCGATCGCTGCCTGGAATTAGGTAGCTCGATTGTGAAATGGTTTCCGGCAACGGTCTTGGGTCGCGAAGCTTTGCAACACTTGCGTGGTCCCATGCCGACGGCACGGTTCTTTCCGACTGGAGGCATTACCCGAGAAACCGTGCTGCAGTGGCTCAACGCGGGAGCGGTGGCCGTGGGCATGGGAGGCTCGCTCGTCCACTACCAGCCGGGCGAAGAAGATTCGATGGCTGCGCTCCGTGGACGGCTCAGGAGCATCGCCGACGAGTTTGTTGGCCATCAGAATTAAGATCGTGAGTTTAGCACCTCGAATTCGCAAGAAATCCGACGAGGGAAAAAGGCTCTATCCCAAAGGCGAGGATCTAAGCAATTCCTGCCGATCACCGTTGACCGACACATTATAGGAAGGGGTGACTCACCTCGGATCGTTCTCTTTCGCACTAGTGCGATCGTTCTCGGACTCCTGGTCCGTTGCAGTAGCCCGCTGCTAATCGGGGAATTTCCGACTTTGGTCCTCCGCTTTGAGAAAGAGCTGTTAACTGTGTGTGCCCCGGATTTGTTGAGACAGAAGTTCAGGACGACTGGCTCTCGGACCCCAAGACGAAATCCGTTATCGAAGCCCTCCATCTGACTCGAATTGGTCAACCTGAGGATACCATCGCACGATTCATTTTATACTTGGTTGAAGACGATTTTCTTATCGGCAGCATTTATGCCGTTGACGGGGGGGGCGGGCTCACTGGAGTCCAAATCCGAGTATCTAATTATGAGACTCTAGAGGAAGGATCGTAGGCACTACTGAAGGGAGGTGGTCGTGGCGCAATCGGGGCAAGTTTGATAGGCGCATAACAGAGTTCAGTTCAGAGGTCGAAAGTCAATAGTGTGGCTTGGAAAGGGCAAGTGGGTGACTCGCCCTATAGAGAAGAGAAATCTTGAGGGGGAATCCTAGTATGACAGAGAAGGAGCGTTATCTCTTTGACGTCCAGGGCTTTTTGTTAGTGAAGGGAGTGCTCTCTTCCGATCAGCTGGATCGGTTAAACCGCGCCATGGAGAGACGATATTATCAAGGTAAACAGGTTGGGGACATTTTAGAATGGGGAAACGAAGATCTCTATGCTTTGGCAATTGAGCCAAGAATTGACGGATATCTGGAAGAAATGCTAGGGCCCCTGTTCCGTCTCGATCACGAGTACGCCATTATTCATCGAAAAGGCGATCCCCCGTTACGTTTGCACGGGGGCGGTACCCCGTATGATCCCGGACAGTACTATCTATCCAGAAATGGTCTCCTTTATTCAGGACTCACTGTGGTGTCCTACGCGCTTACAGACATCAAGTCAGAAGACGGAGGATTCTGTTGCATTCCCGGGAGTCACAAGGCTGGCTATGTGTGCCCGCCAGAATTTAGGGACTTGAGTGAGGGTCCGATCGTACATGTGTCGCAGGAAGCTGGCGACGCTATAATCTTTACCGAGGCCCTGACCCACGGCACATTCCCATGGCAAGGCAACCACGAGCGACGTTCCCTGTTGTATAAGTTTGCACCCAGTGCGGTGGCGTGGACGCGATATGATCGACCTCCGGAAGTTCTCGCGTCGATGCCCCAGAAACTACGAAACCGCTGCGCACCGCCTGAGCATCCGTCACCAAAGTCGAGAAAAGGACTGTACGATTGAGAGCGACGGCTTGGCATCCTCTAGTTCGCGACCGTGGTGCGCATTACCAAGCGAGTCCGTCCCCGGCTGTTTTCGATAGGAGGATAATCCATCATGCATGGTATGGCTCTCCGGCGGCCGATTCGGCAGAATCCCGGCGGCGTCCATCGCTTTATGTCCCCGGTTCGGATGGGCGAATCACCACGTCCACTGGCTATTCGAGACCCCATGAAACCACCCCCACTGGCCTCGGACGCGCATCCCGGGTTCATCCGCGTGGATGGTGTGACGATCCTGCTGCAGCGCCCGTCGGACCGTCTCCATGATCGGTTCCCCGCGATCGGCCACCTGACGGATGCTGCGCATTACCGGGCCGGACCTCAACCGGATCTGCCATTCATCGCGAAACCATGCGCCAATGCGCTGGATGGGAAGCCGTGGGTACCCCTGCATATAGACGATGCGGGCGACAATCTCTGGCCCATATTGCACCGGAGCAGACACTTCTGGGGGAAAGGTGGCTTGTGTCTTGGCGTGGCAGTTCGGTCAGATTTAAGGTCCGCTCGATGAAGGGTGACCTCAAAGGGACGGTGCGGCCGATCAAACCCTGGGCGGCGTGATCTCTTTACCGCGGGCACCTCGCTCAAGTCTCGATGGCAGTGCTCGCACTGCTCGACCGTATGCTGAATCACCACATAGGGATGGTCCACTGGCCGTCATTGGGTGCCCACATGGCCGCGTGGGCCTCCGGGTGTCTTCCCACTCCGCTGCCGTCGCGGTTTCGCCTTCCGCTTGCGAATGCCGTCACGGGAGGGTGGCTTCGAACGGTTGTGGCTATCCTAGTGGAGTGGGTGTTCCCATGCGTCGACGCGCCGACGCAGCACGACATGGTCGTGCTATCATCCTCGCACCAACGCCACGATGGCCAGGACCGCTTCGACGCCCCGCGTATAGAGCCCTTGAACCTGAGCCTCATCCACCGGAGCGAGATCCCAGTCAAATCCCGGTCCCTGAAGGATGGGGAGTTCAGCCGGAATGACCTCAGACTTTGAACCCCTGAAGCATCCCCAGTTTTGAATACAGAAGTATCGGTATAGTAATTGAAATGAATTCGGGCTCCTCCTGACGCAAGGATATTGATCATTTCGTATCAAAGAGGAGGAGTCTTATGGTTCAGTGAGAGTCTCTCTTAGGGTATTTTGAAACGCACGACCAGTTACGGCGATCCCAATGGAAGACGCTCGCTGCTTTGACTTAGGCGTTCATGCGGAACACATTTTTAGGTATTGCTGCCATCGGCCTTAGTTTAGCAATGGCGCATACTACCACAGGCAAATAGGCGATCAAACGGGTCGACCGGTTCATTGGCAACGCCGGGGTGGATATGGAGGTCGCGTGTCGCGGGCTGATTGAGACGGTTATTGGGAATGCTCGAGAAATCCTGCTGACCTTGGACTGGACCGATCTCAAAACCCAAGATGGGCCGTTTCAACCGATGAGGATGCAGGTGCGAGCCCTGCCTATCGCCTGGAAAACGGACTTAAAGGGCCACATGCGGGACGATGAAGAAGTGCTCTCTACATTTGTGGCCCCGCTAATCCCTGAGGATTGTCACGTGATCTGGCTCACCGACCCCGGCTTTGGCGCGGTGCGGTTATTCCGGTTTCTCGATGGCCTCGGCTGGGATTGGGTGATTCGAGGGAAGGGCAATATCTTAGTGCGATGGAAAAGCGCCTGGCGTCCGATTTGCCTGCTTGCGAAGGGACGCCCCCTACAATGGGATGATCACGGGGACGATGGCAAGCGGGCCGCTGGAGGATCGTACGCGGGCCGGTTAGTGATCTACGCGGATAAAGTCCATACCGATCTCTGGGTTCTTCTGGTGTCGCCCGGCTTAGCCGGGCGCTCTTGGGGCCAGGTGGTCGCGCTGTACGTGAAGCGCTTCACCTGTGAAGAATCGTACAAAGATCAAAAGAATCAGCCCAACGACGGATTTCACAGGAATTCGGTGCAATGGGGCATCGTCGATCGGTGGGATCGCATGAGGTTAGTCTTCGCCTGGGCTTATTATTGGCTCAATGTCGGCGGATGGGTGGTGGAACACCGGGGAGCGGTTCGGGACTGGCGTGCCAACACCTCCGAAAAACGCACCCATGCGTTATGGCGCTTAGGTTTTTGGGGCCTCCAACACCATGATTTAGACTGGCGCGATCTGGTCCGACATCAAGCCGCATTTCAAAGTAGCATCCCGCCGATCGGCGAGGTGGTGATGCTCACCTAATTCGGACCATAAGACCCATCGCCTTCGTCCTTGCCTGGATCAAAAGTTCGCCCGACCAGGTGGGCGTGAGCCTGCTTGTCATCCATTGACACCGCCATGGGAGCCGTTTTTAATGGCTCGTGCCCGAGACAGCAAACATTTGTGTTGTCAATTGCCCCGATCGAGGCAAGGTTAGACCGGTAAAAACGCAGAAACAAGAGGACCTTATCCAACAATAGTACAAACTGGCGATCAGTCAGTTCGAGCCCTTGGATGCCATGACCCCTTTCCCCTCCGCTTCGCAACTTGGGGGCAGGATATCACAAACTTTCGATTTGGTCCAGGGGGGAGCCTTATTTTTTCAATGGATTTGGCTGCCGTTCTACTGTAATTTAGACGAACCAAATTGGTATACCTAAATAGTTACCTCAATTCGGCACAGGACGGAGGCACCTAACATGTCCCGTTCCGACCCTTTGTTCTGAGGGTCAGCGGCTTGTCAAAACCGAAAGTTTGACCCGCGGGCAGGATAGAAATAGCCGAACGGAAACCAGGGGGGATCAAGCGTTCCTTGTGGTCTCGGGACGGGGAGAAAGTGGGCGTGAGGTCGACCTGAAGGGTATTCCGAAGGGGTCGCATGGCCAACGCTGTTCAAAGAGGCACGCTTTCTTTCCAGTCGCGGACGACCCGGTGAGACCCGGATGGATAGGGTTGGCGAGGGGGGATCAGTCGGGTAGCTACGGGATAGACAAGAGAAACTCCTGAGATCACGGATACCCTGATCATGGCGAGGGTTTATGTGGTCCACGACGGACGTCGGGGTGGATCCCGTTGTAACCACGGGGGATGAAGAATCCTTTCATGAAATCTTGGGACGGGTGCGGTAGCGATGGCTCTTGGGGAGTTGCAGCGCGCGGATTCGAGCGCACGTCTTGACGTGCGTGTTGGCCTAAAGACGCTACCACGCCATGGCAGAAAGACGGCACACTCGGCGGTCCGCAATCTTCGACCACTGCCCCTCAGTCCGTGGGCTCGGTGCTGGTTCACGGGTTGGAGTGCCAGTCCCGAGATCGCACGCGGATAACCGTCATCAACGCTTCAGCGCCTAAGCCCATCTCCGTCCCCCCATGAGGCTATTCCAGGCTCCATGTTCCACCCGGGAATAGAGACCAGGCTGTGTCGATCGTTGTCAAGAATGGAGCAGAATTCAGGCCCGGCCCTCGCGTCGCTTGCGGCCAAAAGTGACCCGAAGACCGTGATGCGCGGATTTTTCCTTTCCACCTCAGGGCTCTGCCTGGCTGACGTTTTGGGGTACTATGGATTAAGCAGAGTAGGGGAGAAAGGCAGGGCCTATGAATTTTCTCAAGTTATTTCGCCATCCGGTGGCACTGGTAGATTTGACCCCGGACCAATTGTTGGATCGATTGAGCCAGCAGCCCGTGTTGGTCGATGTCAGGACGCCGGGCGAATATCGCGCAGGCCACATTGATGGGGCTGTCTCTTGCCCGTTAGGGAGCGAAGCATCGCTTCTGGTTGCCTGTCCTTTGGATTCGGACATTATACTGATCTGCAAGACGGGTCATCGCAGTCAAGCTGCTGCCGATACGCTGCTTGGTCTTGGCTTTCGGCGGGTTTCCCATCTCCAAGGGGGCATGGGCGCTTGGAGAAGAGCAGGCAATCCCACCCTGTCTTGAATTCAAGCCGGGATGAGTGCAGATGGGTTGATTGTTAAGACGAGTCATGGGGTCCCATCGGTCGGCTCCTTAGGCTGATTCGCCCATAAATCAAGAAACGTCTTGAGTGAAGTTAAACGCAATTCAATGTCTTCCTTCCATTCTTGGAGGCGGACGGTGCCATCGTCGGTGAGCCGATAGATCCGGATGGGCGCGCCTACCTCTTCGGTAAGCCAAGAAGACTCCAGGGCGCCGACGGCTTCAAGATTTCGCAGGAGACGATAGACGTGGCCGTCATCGATGGTCCAGACTGGGGGCAAAATCGTCTTTAAGCGACTAATCACCCCACCACCGTGCAACGGTTGTTGCGAAAGGATCAACAAAATGAACGCCTCTAAATGTTTTCCGGTTTGGTAGCCGCGTGACGTGGTCATGATTCTTCTCCTCTTCAGAGATTTTCCCATCGCGTACTGCGTTTGGGTTCTTGAGGGATGACTGAGTGCCAAGTATCATCCGCGAGCCTCTCCGCTGTCATAGGGTAATCTCTTTGGCCCACCGGTCGCTCTGGCTTATTTGTTGGCGCAGGCCGGGATGGCAGACAATCTCGGCCTGGCTTTTCAAGGCTTCCGGTCCAAATGGCGGCACCTCACGACAGGGTGAAGCACCTGTTGCGAGCACCGGGGGCCTCCTGAGTCCATTCAGCCAGCGTATCCAATGCACTCTGAAATTTTATCACGCCGGCAACCGAGCGTCTTGAGCGCGAGTCGTCTGACCACCGCCAGCCAGCATCGAATTGCGATCTTAGGCTTAACCATGGGCAATCATTTGGCCAAGGTGTTTGCCTCGTCGTCGGCCGCCAACGAGGGCGCGGTCAACGTTGCCAGTCCCACCAATCCTATGGCTATCGAAGCCATGAAGGCCCCGCGAAATCCCCAAAAAAACCAGAGCGGATACAGGGGGGACCCATGACACGGAGTGGCTCCCAAGCCGTGAATCATCCAGGTAAAGGACAAGACAATCGAGGCGAGCGCGACCCCAACGGCGCGACCCAAAATCCGTTGCGTGGCGAGTAGGCTTGAGGCTAAGCCGGTGTCATTGCGGGACACTGAATTTAAGACCGCCACGTTGTTGGGAGAAGAATAAAGGCCTGCCCCGGCTCCAATCAACGCTAAAATGGCCCAGACTTCCCAGAGGGCGGCATGGCGGGGCAGCAGGACGAACAGGGCATGGACAATCTCAACAGCCCGAGCCCAACCCGTCCCGGAGCAAGCACACCGACACGATCCAACCAGCGTCCACCCAATGGAGAGACCACGATCATGATTAAAGCTTGGGGCACGAGACTTAATCCAATTAGGCTGACCGGCAGATGAAGTTCGTAACGCAGGTAAAATGGCAATAAAAACGAAGGAAACATCATCAAGACCCAGTAGGCCATGCCCGACATCAAGTTTTTAGAAAACGGCTTAATATGGAAGAGGCGTAGAGGAATAAGGGGAGCGTCACGATGATTTTCCCAGCGAATAAAGCCGTAGACCGCAGGACTATCCAGTATCAAGAGAGCGATTCCCCACAGTCGGTGCCAGTCGGCCAGCCCAAATTGCAGTAAGGAGGTGAGTCCCATGAACCACAAGGCGCTGGTCCAGTCCAAATGTTTAGCGTGAAGCCTTGGTCAGGGGCAAAGTGTGGGAGATAGTGCCATGATCCCCAAAGACCCCAAATACCGACGGGAAGGTTGATCCAAAAGATGCTGCGCCAGCTTAGCCAGGCGGTTAGGATCCCTCCCAACGGAGGACCGGCCAAGGTGCCCGCGGCCACGACCGATCCAATCAAACCAAACGCTTGTCCGCGCTTGTCGAGGGGGAAGATTACGGTGATGATCGCCATCACGTTGGCCATGATGATGGCTCCGCCGAGCCCCTGAAAGGCTCGAGCCAACACCAACAGGGTAAACGTCGGTGAAATCGCGCCGAGCAGGGATCCTGCGGTAAAAGTGGCGATTCCGACCAAAAAGACTTTCCGCCGGCCCACAGCGTCCGCGATTCTACCGGTGACCGGGAGCAACCCGGTAATGACGAGGAGATAGGCGGTAATGACCCGTTGCAAGCTTTCAATCGAGACCGAAAATTGATGTTGCAGCATGGGCAGAGCGACGTTGACCACTCTCGAGTCGAGATTCACCATGAACGTGCCCGTGGTCGCCGCCTAAAAGCTTAACCAAAGCGCCTTGCCGGTCAGGATCATCGATCGCTTCGGTTCTCTCTTGGGAACTGAGTGCATGCTGGATCCAGGCATATGGATGGATTCCCTTTTTGGCATTGTCAGATACCGCTTGGATCGGGATTCAAAGGCTTGCGAGTGCGAGGATGACTGACCAAGATCATACGTAGGGCTATGCCAAATCCCCTTCTGCCCTGAAAATTGTGAAGACCACCCCAGCCGGGTATACCCTTCCCGGGATCAGCCGGCACCGGGAAGGGCATACCCGCACGCAACCCGAGCGGCTAGAGATTCGAAAATGGGGATGACAATTCTCTGGCATCGGGCCCAACCGGTCGGGGTGGACGTCGCAAAAGACGGAGCTAAAGACGTAGGATGCCGTAAGCCGCAGACACTGGCCGGCGGCCAGTGTCATCTGAAACGGGGTTGAACTCCCGGCCGCCACCCGTCGGGGCGAGGCGGGGGAGAGGGCAGTTTAGTGTCGGCTGCCGAAGGCCAGCATACGCTCACGCACTTCATTAATAGCCGACAGTTCTAGTGGTTTGGCGCCGCCTAAGGCTTTGGCGTGAATGACGAGTTCTGCCGCTTCGTCGAGCGTGGCCAGCAAGCGCGCTGTGGTCATTGAATCCTGATGAAAGACCAGGGCACCATGGTTTGCCATCATCACAGCAGGTAGTCCAGGGTGATCACGGACCACGTCGATAATGGCATTGACCGATTGGTCCGAACCTCTCGGTGCCCAGGCGACGACGGGGACCGCCTCGGTTACGCCGAAGCGCAAAAGCGGTTCATATACCAAAGGAATGGGCTGGTTAGCCACGGCAAATGCGGTGATGTGAGGCGCATGGGTGTGAATGACGGCGCCAACCGAGGAACGCGTTTGATAAACCCGGGTGTGCATCTGAATCACTTCCTGCATCGTCGGATCCATCGATTCGCCGCTAGCCAGTTCACCATTGAGATTGATGACTGCAAGATCATCGACCGAGAGATTGGATATCGATCCCCCTCGTGTCATCAGAATGTGATGGTCGTCCAAACGCGCCGATAAGTTGGCGTGTTCACCCCGAAACAACATACCAACTTTGGCTAGAAGTTGGGCTGCTTCAACAATTTGTTGCCGTACTTGTTTTTCTTCCATCAGTGGGTCCCCCTTGGTAAACATAGTGTCTAAACGTTAGCACGTGTATTGTTGCTTCTTTTTAAAAAAGATACTAACATAATCATGATACTGTAAATGTCTGTATACGACAAGCCGCTAAGTTTTGGCCGAGGCACGCCTCGGCTGTGAGGCACGCCTCCTAGTCTTAAAGCGGTGGCGGAGGTCTAGTCTGAACCCGAGGGGAAACGCGCAGGAAAAAGGGCATGAATAGCGGTGGGTAGATAGACAAACATAGCCCATCATCCACAATTGACACCGTTTTTTCCAAATGTTGAAACCGTGCGGGGGTCTGGCCAGAGCGGTGAAATGGTCGTCGCGATACTGGGCGCGGGTCAAATTTGACGATTGGACGCCAAATCTGTGGGGCTTTCAATCCCAGCCCTTCATCCCACGTTTCGCACCCTGTGAAATTTCAGTAAATGCAAACAATTCGCGTGAATAGATGTTGGAAATCTTCGAGCCAGAAACGGACTGGAAGTCTGCAAACGACGGGTAGATCCGGTCTGGGCGTG
>JAMCVM010000232.1 GCA_023475835.1 Bacillota bacterium
CTGAGTACCCGAGCAAAGCCGCCTGGGGGCTTTGCGATGACGGGAACGGCCACGGCTACCGGCAGGACTTTCGAGGTGGCGGTTCCGACCCTGCGGAGGGATGCCGAAGAGGCCTGGAACAAAACTGCTGCCTCCGAAAGAGCGAACAATTCCAGACGTGTTCAGGAATGTGCAGATCTAGGAGATTTCTGCATGGGTCTGTGTAAATATGCTTAAGCACGTTATAGCGGAACAGTTCTTGTAACTCGCATACCAACGGTTCATGACGATGACCGTCTTTCGCCGCTGACCCGCCTGGTATTCAAGTTGGCGGCGGAATTCGCCAAAGCCCATATTTGCAAACCGCCGGGCGAACTCGCGATTTTTGAGCATCCCGGCGACGTTACGATCCTCAATGGCCCTCCTCTCAAATCGCGCGACGAGCAGGGTGGTCAAAAAGACATAGAAGATCGGAACCACGGCAGACTGTTTCTGCCTCACCTCAGATTGCGAAGATCGATAACCGGATAAGGCACTGCGGGTAGTCGAAGGAAAGCTGGCTATCACGGGACCCGATCCGCTGATGCCGCCGATGAACCACCCGGCAGCCATCGCGTACCTCTGCCTCCGCTTGGATTTGTTCTTCGCGGTGTGATCGGCACTTTCGGGATTCCTGGCGGCATGTCATTTTGGGGGATTGCCACCACGCCGGAAGCATGGCCCTGACGGTATATCCGAAAGTCCGTAAGAGCTCCTAAGGACGACCGAGCCTTGGGCAGCGTATCGGTCGAAGCATCAGGGGTAAAGTCTACATGCATGGGGAGGAATTGCGACGGGATCGGCGGTGACAGGCTAGAGATCGTACACTATGGAGCAGCTCAGGTGGTGCTTGCGGCCGCACCGATCATGACGTTAACCAGAATAAAGGCCCTTGTGGAATAAATAAATTTTCTTTGAATAGGATCGGCTTAAAGGCGGTGGGATGAGCAATGCAAATATCGGCGATTATCCGCGGAACCCTGGGTGGAATGGCTCTCGCAGTGGTCATGGCCCTGATTTTGGGTTGGCTCGACTATCAAGGATGGGTCGCGGGCACGATATTGACTGTGCTGTTTTGGATTGGAGCAGGCATGGTTTTTTTGTTTGCTGGTTTAACCGCGGGGCACTGGGCGAAACGAGGATTTTGGCTCCACGGCGTCTTGGCCGCCTTACTACTGAATCTCATCGGCAGCGTCGTAGCCGAAAATGTGGGGCAAATGGATGGGCATTTATGGCTGGATCTAGGATTTGCTGCGGTGGTCGGCTTAGCCGGTGGGGTATGGGGGCGAATGCTGGAGATCTGAGATTAGGTATGAAAGGAAGAAGAATGGGTTAAACCAAGGTTTAGGTGAAATTCAATGAGCATAGGGGCAACACTGGCAGCGATGATGTTATCGGGATTGTTGAACGGGAGTCCGACACCCACTGCCTTAGGTCGTGAGGCGCAGGTAGAACTCAAAAGTTTACTCGTCGACGCCGGAGTATCTCCGCAGTTGAAGTGGGATTCGGCGATATCACTAAAATTAGCTCAGGTTGAGTTTTTGTCGGTGACTGGGCAACCGGCCACAATTGCAGGGCTTAGGGCTTATGACAGCCGTCGAACGCCATCTGCGCCATTTCGGCGGATGGCGGAGGGGTGGCTTCACACCTGGTATCCTCATGACTCGGCAGCCAAGGCTTTGGACGCCGTGGAACGCCGTTTGGGGGTCGCCAAAGGCCCGTTAAGCGGACGACTTGCGGTGACATTGATCCATCTGTGGGGTATTCGCCAGGCATATCTTCACCACTGGCGCTACCGAGCCGAATCCAATGACACCCTGACTGACTTGTCGGTCGCCAGTGGACTGTCGTTGGCAGAAGTTGCCAAGGACAATCCCCTGCACGTTCCGTACCTGTGGGTGGGTCAGGTGATCGCTTGGAGACCACCGACGCCCGCTCAGCCGGCACGACCGGAAGTAGGTTCGGTTCCCCCAAACTTAGGCAATTCTGCGCCAACCACGCCGTTAGCGACAACCGGAGTGTTGGCGGGGCTTCGCCCAGTCGCGGGTCTAGCGATCATCCATCCGACGGCCGAAGCGCTCACCGCCCTGTTGACGGTCCAGCCCTTAGGACAGTCGGTGACGATTGTGGTGGAGGCAGAGTGGGCGCTTTTGCACCCTAAGTTGATCGATCAAGCGATGAGGCAAGACGATACCATAACGTTTGATGGCTACAGTACCGAACGACTCGACGTCCTACCCGAAGCCGGCGTTCGTCAGGAATTGACATGGTGTCGGTCCATCGCGCATACTATCTTCAAGCAATCTCTCGTCTACTGGGTGGATATGCCAACAAAATCGAATGCGATGGTGGCCCATACGGCCCAATCGCTGAACTTCCGGATCATTTCAGCCGTGTTTTGGCCGTTGCCCGCAGGGGGATGGGCAACGGCCGCCAGTCGCCTCTTAGTGCAGCATCCCAATCAACTGGCGGTCATTGCTTCACCCGCATCGGAGCGCGTGTGGAAGAACTTCTTTGCCCAAGTGGCTAGTGAACACACGACATTGGAAACGCTCACCCAATTGTGGTTGAGCAGTTAAAAGAGGGGCTTCTCTGTAGACTTGGGAGCATCGGATAAACTGGCTTCGGCGTGACGAATCATCACCTTAACCATATTGCCGCCGATCGTCCCTCCGATTCTCCCCAAGTCCTTGGTTGGCATGTCCGCCCAGCCCTTATTCTCAATGGCGGAAGTCAACCCTAAACCCTCAGCTACCTCATACTTAAATCGATCGCGCAAGGACGCGTTTAGAAGATTTCGGTGTTTCGCCATGTCCTATCCCTCCTTCCCCGATAGTTTGACCCAGCTTGGGGGATGTTCATGTTAGGATTGGTTGTCAACCTGATGGAATTTTGGCACCAAAGCCTTTTTCGAGGTGCAGGTCCTCTGCTCGTGAGCAAAACGGAGCTACTCCTTGGGGGCACATTGGGGCCTACCAATAAAGATGGAGAAATCATGGGAGTGGAGTGGAATGGAGTGGATAGATGGATCATGCGGAAAAATCCCACATCAGTTACCTGGAAATATCGACCGTAAGCGGGTCACGCATCTAGGTCGTAAGGTTCGAGGTGTGGGCGACAAGTAATCATTTGACCCGGCGAACATTTCCGACCGAATCAGGCGGCCGTCGGGCGGTCGTAGGTGGCGACCACGCGATGGTCCCATTGGATTGCGATCCCAGAGGCCGTGCGCCGCACTGCTACATGGTGACCCGCCGCCTCCCACGGCATGGCGAAGCGGTGCCCCTCCCAGTGCACGAAGGCATCGGAGGTGACTTTGCGATCCCAGGGTTCTCTAAAGACCCAGAGGTGGGTGGGGTCATAGGGGGTCGCTCCAGCCGCCTCGGCCGCCCACCGGTCGGCCCGCTGGGCGAAGGTGGTGCCATGAATCCTTTGGTCGCGCTCTTCGGCCCAGCGGGCGACTAGGCGGTTCAGGTCCGCGAGGGTGATGGCGTCGGGCACCCGAGGCCAAAAGTTTTGGCGGACATAGGACACTATCCGTTCGATCTTGCCTTTGGTCCGGGCGCGATAGGGCTTGGCGGCTTTGGGCCGAAACCCATGGAAGTCCGCAAACGCTTTAAACCGAGGGTTCCACACCACCTGGCCATCATACGGATGGCTCACCACCATGGGCGTCATGTTGTCCGACAAGATCTGCGTCGGGACACAGCCGAACCAGGCAAACGCGTGCTCCAAACGCTGGAACCACGTGTCTTGGCGTGGATCATGGACGAACTCGATAGACATCCGACGCGAATAGCCCATCGTGTCAGCGAAGATATACAGTTTCCGGGGCCCGTCGGGATACACCAACGCCCCAAAATCCGCCAAATCACACTGTTTATGCTCGCCTGGCTCTGTTTCAAAGCCGGGCGTTGGTTCCACTCCGCGCTGGGATCGCCGCGGTGCCACCGAGTGCCTCACTAAACTCAAGCTGCCGGTAAAGCCTCGCTGACGGAGTTCTTCCCACAGGAATTGAGCGTTATGACATCCCTGATCCCATCGCTCGGCCAGATACGATGCATAGGGATCCAGTTTGCTGCCCCGCGCCCGTCGAGGTGGCGCAGTCGGTGGGGTGGGGTCCGTAACGACCTTCCGAATGGTCTTCGGATCCCGCCTCGTCGCGACACTAATCGCCTGAATGGATTCCTTGTTGCCGAATTTCGTCATCATGGCTTGCGCCTCCTCGCGCGAAAGATCATATGCCATGAATTCATCCCCTCATCCTCAGCCAGGCACCGCTCGGGCCGGCCGACGGTGTCTGGCTTCCTTCCCTTTCACCAGGGCTTAATCCTGCCGAAAAGAGGGAATTTCAGTTGTCGTTTTTAGGGAAAGTTAGCTGGCGTTTTCAGGGAATTTAAAGTGTCCTTATTAGGGATTTTAAACCTGTCGTTGACAACTCCTACTCTGGCGTTGCGTGCAAGCGGACATGAGGGTCAACCAAGAACGCTTAGGCATTATGTTGCCCTATCCGAACCAAAGACTCCAACCGGCTCCGACGACCAAACGCCTCAAGGAAATCATCCAACCCGTGCAGATCATTCAAGGGCGGGATGATCAGGGCCACCTGCATCGTCGGCGTAGTAACCTCAGCCTGGTCCAACGGCAAGCCTTACTGTTACTCGGCATGCAATCGCGGCGTTTTACCCAGGTGCCATCGGGATGATTCGTGAGGGGCTTGCCCCTCGAAAACGTCGTGTCTGGTAGGGCTGAGCCAGAGCGCACTGAATCCCGTCTCGAGGCAGAGCGTGCCTCTCGGGCGCTGGGTTTCGTCGGGATCCTGGGGGCATCGATGGCTTGGACAGGTTCTGGTGCCAAACTCCTCGGAGGGTGCCCGCTCGCCGGCCGTGACACTCCGTGACCATTCGCCTCAAGGGCTTGCTGAGCGATCGCGATGGCGCAAACGATTGAGCAAGTTCACGCTGCTGAGGCGGTCTCTATGGTCGTGGGCTCCTCTATCGATAGGTTTGGTCGAGAACGTCTCTCAATTTCGTTGACCGTTTCTACTGGTGTCAAGTCTCAAGTTGTTTGGCCAGGGCAGTCTCATTTTGCGTGACCGTTTCGAAGGTGACTAGCTTTTAGCACGGGCTGAATGGATGGGCAGCGGTTTTCTGGGTATCCATTCGGCCCGTTTCAGCCTGAAAGGCTGTATCCCTAGCGCCATGAAGACTGCATTTGGTGCGCACGAGCAGTTTCGCTTTGACGGAGAGTCTACCGAAAGCGTGGAAGCTCTCCGCGACCCATCCCAGATGCCGGTTTTCCCCCCCAAACACTGGTGCAGGAATGTGAGACGAACGGTCTTTTTCGTGGCCAAATAGCGTGAGACTCGACACTACTGGAGTTCCTTCAGTCCGCGTCCAGTGCGTGGCTTGTTCAGGAGTTTACGAAACGTGGCGGGCTTCATTTCGTCAGGGTCGCGTGGGGATTTTCCTAGCGATCGGACTCTCGGCCTGGGCGTTAAAGCTCGTTCCTGGGACATAACAACACGGAATGGGCACGGGCCCCCCCGGGAACGGCGAAAAAACTGGAACCATTCATCGTGCCACCAGCGGTGGCACACTCACCGAGTCCAAAACTGCGTGTTGACGCTAACTGGTTTTGTCATCACTTCCGCTAACTTTCGTGTCATCAGATACACAACCGATCAGGAACAGACGTAAAGTCGAGATCAGCCCTAGGGGCTGGGATTCGCTGATTGACGCACCACCAGTATTCGCTGTACAGCTCATCAGAAAACCCACTGCCTACGCTAATCAGCGAATACTGTGAGGACACCTGGGGGAGTTCCGAGGCCACTGGTATACTGAGCGCGGGACACACTTGACGATTTGGCCGCGAAGCCGGGATCACTCCAACATCCCACTAAACAAGGCTTTCGGGGATCCGATCAATCTCCTAAAAAACGAAAACTTTGACCCGCGGGCAGTATACATCCTCGGAAATAGGCTAGAACTGATGACCACGGACTTAGCCAAACCCAGGACAAAAGAAGTTAGCCATAGCACCGCGCGAAGAAAAGGCTTCGCTGGTGCCTTTCTCGAGTCGCTCAGGGCCGATTCCGTCGAGGATGATGAATTATCCCAGGAACCCTAACCAGGCGTGCGAAATGTGAGACAATGACATATGGATATATGGAGATTTTTGGTCGGGCGTCCTCTGAAGTCGGGGGAAGCGGCGAAGGAAGAAATCGGAACCTCCGAGGGGTTGGCGGCTCTTTCGCTCGATGCATTAACGTCGGTCGCCTATGGCCCTGAAGCCATCGCGATTGTCTTGGTGGGGGTCGGCGCGGCGGGTATTCGCCTGTTGCTACCCGTCTCGCTAGCGATTATTGGACTCTTGTCCATTTTAGTGTTGTCCTACAGTCAAGTGATTGAAGTGTATCCTCAAGGGGGTGGAGCCTACGCTGTATCCCGGGAAAACCTGGGTGTGGCTGGCAGTCAACTAGCCGGCGCAGCATTAATTGTAGATTATATTTTGACGGTCGCGATTTCCATTGCGGCCGGCATTGGGGCCCTAACCTCTACCTTCCCTAGTCTCTTGCCGTTGACCCTGCCGCTGTGCCTCTTTGTTCTCGCGATTGTCACCCTACTAAATCTTCGTGGAGTTGGAGAAAGTGCGCGGGCCTTTCTTTTGCCCACGCTGGTCTTTGTTGTGGGCCTATTGGCCGTTTTGGCCTGGGGGCTGATTCATCCCACGATACACCCTAAGATGGTGATTCCATCTCAGTCCCCACCTGTAAGCCTCTTTTTTGTGGCGAAGGCGTTTGCGGCCGGATTGACCGCTTTGACGGGAGTGGAAGCGATTGCTAACGGGGTTCCTCTGTTTCGCGAACCACGGGTGGTGCGGGCCCGGCGGACCGAATGGCTACTAGGTACCTTTTTAGGCGCGATGTTACTTGGTATCGCGCTTTTGACCATTCAGTTTGGGGTTTTGCCAGGTGGGCATGTCACGCTTTTAAGTAAAATCATCAGTGCGTCCGTCGGACACGGCTGGATATTCTTTGTACTCTCTCTCGACATCATGGTCGTGTTGGGATTGGCTGCTAATACCTCATTTGGAGGACTCCCGGTGTTGGCCAGCCTGCTGGCTCGTGACGGATACCTACCCAGGGGATTCGCAACCCGAGGAGACCGGCTCGTATTTGAGAGAGGTATCTGGGTTCTCGCCATCGCAGCCGCCATGCTGCTCATCGCGGTTAATGGTAATACTCAGGCGTTGATCCCGATGTTTGCCATCGGGGTGTTTACCGGATTTACGCTTTCCCAGACCGGTATGGTGATTCATTGGATAAAACATCGGCCGAAATTTTGGAAGGCTCGGGCAGGATTAAATCTGCTAGGTGCGCTGCTTACGGGCATTGCGACCACGTTGTTTGTTATCACTAAATTTGTCGAAGGCGCGTGGATCGTAATCTTGGTCATTCCTGTCTTGATATTTCTCTTCCGGAGAATCCATCGCTATTATGACGGGGTCGCGCAGATTTTGCATTTAGGGGAGATTCCAAGCCCCCTGGTTGCATTCCATAAGCCGTTAGTTGTCGTGCCCATTGTTCCGGTCCTATCAACGTTAACCCGGCGGGCGTTGGCGCATGCGCTCTCGTTGAGCGATCACGTGATTGCAGTGGTGGTATTGTTCGAAGGAGAAGACGATGATGCGCGTGCGAAAAGCTTTGAAGACGCATGGAACAAATGGGCCCCACCGGTGCGATTAGTCGTAGTAAAATCGCAATACCATTCCGTCGTACGCCCACTTCTTCGCTTTATCGGCACGCTGGAGCGGCGTGCTGATGAACGCGTCGTAGTATTAATTCCGGAAATTATTCCAGGCAATTTGCCTGCTAGTTTGCTCCATAATCGTCTTGGAGCGGCTGTTGGGGCTGCCCTACACAGCCGTACAGACGTGGTGTTGGGCACAGTGCCAATGCATCTCGCGGAGGAGCCTCAGCCTGACAGTACCGAGCCTTCCTGAACGAGGTAGCTTGCTCTCCAATGTTGTCAGGTTGACCAACGGCTGCTAATTCCTCACATGATGACCAGTTGTCGAGTTTGGGGGGCAATTCCTTTTAATGGCATAGCCACGGCCAGGGGGTAGGCCGGCGGAGCCGCCGCTAGGGAAGCCTTGCGGATGGCCCCCAGCTCGGCTACGCGATTGGCTGGACGATGCAGACAGTGTGCCCAAAACGGCACGATAGCGACGGCGGATCATTCTCCTGTGCGCGGGCTTGACTGACTCTCTCACGAGAGCGTAACTGCAAGTTAGCGATCCGAAGGGAGCCATCTCAATCTAATGGCGCGTGCTCAGACCCGGAGATCTTTAACGCATAGGAAAGACGAGAACTCTCCCTGGAGCCGGAACCACACCTTCTACATCGTCCACCCAATCGTCTAGACGCCGGATGAGGAGATTTTTACAACGTCGAAGCGTGCACCGCCTCCTCTCGGCGGGTCTCGGCTCGCACCCAGACGGCGATCTCCCAGCAATAGCCGCAGAGTTCCCGGGTCACGGCGGTCACCGCCTGGGCTTTCCCTCGGGCTCCCGACCGCCTCCGAAGTCGGGCATGTAAACGGTGTTGAGCCCACCAGTCGATGGTGTGTAGGGACAGGAGCCAGGCCACGGGGGCTTTGCCCACCCGCTGGGCCGTTCGCCCCTGTTTCGTGGGCGGATAGCGATAGCTATGGGCCGCTTCGACTAACACCCGACGCACATGGGCATTGCCCGTTTTCGTAATGGGATCCTGGCGACGACTGGAACCACCGGAAGCCTCCCTCGGGACCAGACCGACACTACTCATGACCGCCCGCGGATGCGCAAATTGAGCGAAGTCGCCAAACTCGGAGACTAAAGTCGCCGAGGTGAGCCAATCAATCTCTCGCAGGGCTTGCAGAGCGACCAAAAGGGACGAGTGAGGATGCGTGGACATGGCCGTTTGGATTAAGCGCTCGAGGCGAGTGACCCGGGCATCGAGTGCTTCGAGTTGACTGAGCCACTCGTCCCACACGCTTTGAGCCCATTCAGACTCGGGATGAATGGTGCGTATCCAAGTTCGCCACCGGGGAGACCAGGCGATGAAGCGCTCCGACCGACGAATGCCCCACCGCAACAACGCGCTTTGCATCCGCTGACGTACCCGACGGCGGTCGTAAACGACCGCTTCTCGGGTCCTGACTAAATCGCGAAAGGCCTCCTCGATCGGCGTGGGCAGATGAATCGGAGTGAGTTGGCCAGCACGCAAATCGACGACCAACTTGCGAGCGTCTCGGCGATCGGTTTTGACACGATCCGCCGGCGGACCGGAACGAGCCCGGGGCCAATGACCTCGCAGGCGATGCGTTCCCGTTGACAGAGACGAGCGAGACCGAAACCGGTGGGACCGGCTTCGTAGGCGATCAGGATCGTCATGCTATCGGATTGTCTTCGGATCCAACGCAGGACGGCGTCCACGGCATCGCCGTCTAGGCCTTGCAGGGTCCGACGGATGGTCGCCTCACTGGGAACTGTAAAGGTCGGTCTGCAGCGTCGACACCCGAAGCGCTCGCGGTGTTCTGGACTCAAGTCGTGAATCCAGTCGCTTATCGCGACATCGGAGATCCTCCCAGCGAGTACAGTGGCTAGGGCCAACAGCAGGATTTCCTCTAAGGGGAAACGGATGCCTCGCTGATGACGGGGATCAATCAGGGTCGAGAGACGGTCCGGAGACCGGAAGGCCCCGCCCTGTTGAGTGTATCCAGATCGATCATGAAGAACAATCGCCTCCGTCTGAGCGAGATACTCGTCCGGACGCTGAGCGCCCGTGACCCCACCCTACCCGTAATTGTGCTGACAGAGCTTCACTTTAACAGATCGATCGAAAAATGTTCACTCCCTTAAAAAATGGCGTAAACACAAGGGTTTGCGAGACTTTGACGGGGCCTTGGCTGACCGCCTCGGATGCATGCCCCAGCCGCGTGCTTGGTGTATGATGGGAGAAGTAGTGAATCGTCAAGGCAAGAAAAGTCCCAGGGCGCAATAACGGGCAACCACCTCGGTTGCAACGAAGAATTTTGCCAAGCGCTTCATTGCGGGGAGACCAGGGTGGACGGAATCAGCAGGCGCATACCTGGGCCAACGTTGGCTTAACCCGACCTGGGGCGTGTCCTCGGTCTCGCACCCGGGAACGTGAGCATCAAGTCGCGCCAAGCCGCGGAACGCATTCGGAGGCTAAGCGAGTCGAGACAGTCTCTAGAGGTCGGGTGTCAAGATCCTCGCTTAGAGCGGATGTAACCCGGTCTAAACGCAGGATCGAAAACGCTAAAACTTCCCTGAGTGAGGTCGCGCAAGACGGTTTTCTGGGTGGTCTCCCCGTTGGGTGAAAGATGAAAAGGTTGGGCAGTCATCCCAAAGACAGCGTGACATCGTCGACGAGGAAGTCGGCGAGAATGATGGTGGTCTTGGGGTTGCGTTAAAATGAAGAAACCACGCACTCGGTGGAGGGAGAAAGAGACCGTGAATGCTTGTGCCGTAGAATCTCTCGATTTCTGCCCGATGGGGGCTCGGTGGGTACACCCACCTCGATCGGATGGTTCACTGCGAGAATCTTCCCGATGGAAACCCGGAGACCTGGTGCTTCAGTCCTAAAAGGCTGGATCGAGAACCCTGAAATCGACGTGGTTGCGATCTTCGAAAGACGATTTGTCGGGGTTCGCATCAGTCCCCTAGAAAGGCCCGTTATTGGCCAGTTGGCTTCGACTATCCTTATCCTGGGGCAGCCCATCGCCTTGCCTCGAGATGGGCTGGGGGTGGTCAGTTGAACACGAGCTCGGCGGGTTCCACTTGAAGACCGGGGCTTGGAATCTGAACCCCGGCAGCGGATGGCTATAGGCATTGGTATTGGCGGACAAAGACAGTACCGAAAAAAGGAGGAGCGGGAACGGCGCAGGCTCGATTGCTCGCGCTATCCCTGCCCGGCATGAATTCCGGGGATTCCCGCGCAATGAGATGAAAGAGTTTAAGATTGCTGCAGACCACGACAAGCTGATGGTGTTGGGCCAGCGTCGCTTTACCGGGTTTACAGGCTATCAGGTGGTGACGTTCTTAAATCAAATTCTAAAGGAGCGCGGGTTAATCTTTGGCTTGCGCCAGCTTGAGGACGACTATGAATTGACCATTTACGATGGGCATGATGTCGATGCAACTTAAGGTTGCGGTGGCGGCAGTGATTCGGGGGGTAGGCAACAGGATCTTATTAATCCAACGCGGACACGCTCCAGAGAGTGGACGTTGGGCTGTCCCAGGAGGCCATGTGGAATCAGGAGAAGGATATGAAACGGCTCTTTGTCGCGAAGTCTGGGAGGAGACGTCGTTGGAGGTGGAAGTGGGCCCCTTGCTGTACGTGTCGGAGTTGCAAAATGGGCCCGAGCGACTTCTGATTTTGGACTTTGGCATTGAACACGTGTACTCGACCAATGCAGGTCGCGCTTTGTCTGATGCGAAAAGTCTGGGCTACTTTTCGGAATCCGAGTGGCAGGATCTTAACCTTGCCCAAGGGATGACGGGTCTCTTAACAGACGCTCGGGTGCGGAGATTTTTGGCATGGGCTTGATGGCGAGAAAGGCTAAGGGGCGTTGGACCGCGACCTTGGTTTTGGTGTTGCTGGGTGTCACTGGATGCGGCAGCGGGGCGTACCTGCTTCCTCCCCATAGTGGCGGCGGAGCCATCGCCAGAGCTTACCAAGAGGCCGTCGAATCCCACTATCGCAGTGTCCAAGGTAATGTGCAGGCGGCTGTGACCGCCGAAGAATTGGCGATCGCCCACGATCCTTCGTGGGCCCCAGCGTACGCTCGGTTGGCGACCTTGTTTTTGACGCTGGGCGAGCCGGAGGCGGCGCTGACGACGGCAAAAGACGCGGTTCGAGTCGCTCCCAAAACTTCACTGTATGAGACCAATTTAGGAAAGCTGGCGGCGAGCCTGGGCCAATCGTCACTGGCTCGATCGGCCTATCAGCGCGCCGTGGAGTTGAATCCAGGCGGATGGTCGGCCATGGATGGTCTCGCCCAACTCGACATCGGATCTAAACACTATATTCAGGCGGCACGTTGGTTGGAACGCGCCATGGCAGCCGGTGGCCCGGAGGCGCCGACCTGGCAAATTTGGGGGAGTATGGCGCAAGCGGAGGGCAATTGGTCGTTAGCCACGCGGTATTATCATCAGGCGGAAGTGGCGGATCCAGCTTGGTGGCAGCCGCACTATGATTTGGCCAGGGCGGCGCTGCGTCGCCATCGGGCAGCATTTGCCGGGCGGCAGTTGCGCGCGGCGTTGGCCGACGATCCGGGAAGCAGTCAAGCTTGGTTGTTATTGCAAAGTTTGCCGTCGGCGTTGGCACATTGGAAGAAGCATGTTTCGGGACAATATCCCGTGGATGGTTCGAAAACCTTGGGCGCCTAACCCCCCGCGAATTCTATTGGATTCGGGGCGTGCTACAATCAATGAAGGTGACAAGGCCGGAAGCCCTCTAGTCTAAACGCGGTAAACGAGGCAGCGGTGGCGCGGTTGGCGACGAGATATTGATGGAGAAGCAACTGGGAGGAGGAAGTCGGGTGGCGGTACCGCAGTACTTGATTCACACCTTGGGCTGTCAAATGAATGAACGAGATTCGGAGATAATGGCCGGACAATTAGAGACCATGGGTTATCGGCGCGCCGGTAGCGAAGCCGAAGCGGATCTTATCATTATTAATACCTGTGCCGTACGCGCGGGTGCCGAAGATCATGCCTTTGGACATGTCGGTCGTTTAAAGCAGTTGAAGGATGAACGGCCGGCGATGACATTGGCGGTGGCGGGCTGTATGGCGCAGGAACCAGGAACTATCGCCTGGCTAAAAAAACATGCCCCCCATGTCGATCTAGTCTTTGGGACCCACAATTTGCATGAGTTGCCGCGGCTTTTGGAAGAGGCTGAAGAGCGCGATGAGATGTTGGTGGAAGTGTGGAAGAGCGCCGGCGAAACCCTAGCCGAGCACGTGCCCTCGCGACGCAAGGAGGGTATTCGCGCGCAGGTAAATATTATTTACGGTTGTGACAAGTTTTGTACGTATTGTATTGTGCCGTTCACTCGAGGAAGAGAACGATCGCGAGCCTTGAGCGATGTGATGCGAGAAGTTCGCGCCCTAGCCGACCAAGGATTTGAAGACATTATGTTTCTTGGGCAAAATGTCAATTCCTACGGTCACGATCTGGATCCCAGAGTGGATTTGGCTGATTTGATGGAAGCGGCCGAGACCGTGCATGGCCTTCGCTGGATCCATTATATGACGCCGCACCCCCGTGACTTTTCTGACCGATTGATAGAAATTATTGCTTCCAGCGAAAAGATTTCTCACCAATTGCACTTGCCGTTGCAAGCTGGTTCAAATGCTATTTTGCGGCGGATGAATCGAAAGTATACCCGGGAGCAATACTTGGAGCTCATTGCGAAAGCGCGATCGAAAATTGCTGATGTCAGTTTTACTACCGATATTATTGTCGGGTTCCCCGGGGAGACCGAAGAGGATTTTGAACAAACTCTGGAATTAGTCCGAATGATTCGATTTGACTCGGCCTTCACCTTTGTGTATTCGCCGCGCGAAGGAACCCCCGCAGCGCGTTGGGAGGGGCGCGACCCGGTCGCCAATCCGATTAAGAAAGACCGATTGAATCGGTTGATGGCGCTGCAATATGAAATAAGTTTGGCAGCGAATCAGCGTTTGATTGGCAAAGATCTGTTGGTATTAGTGGACGGCGTCTCTAAGAAAAATGACGACGTATGGGCTGGCCGCACGCAAACCGGCAAGGTGGTTCTGCTCGATCGGCAAAAGGACATCGATCTCACTGACTGTTTCGTGCCCGTGCGCATCGAAAGCGCTAAAACCTTTTACCTAACCGGTTCGGTAAAAGGCAAAGCCTTGAACCAGCCGAAACGTCGGCTGGAGGCGCTTCCTTTACTGTAGACAGCCGGCGAATCCGCGGACTGAAGCGCCGGGGACGAGGACCGTTTATTCGCTGGGTTTCCTCTGAGAGCGGACTCGGACCTTTAAGACGGGTATAGGTTAGGAGTGATTCGGAGAATTTGGGGAAAAATGGAAAGGTTCGGATTTTGCGCCGGAGGCTTAGATTATGGAGTGGCGACTGGGACCATTTGCGGTTGGAGCGGCTTCTGGAGCCGCCTTGGTAATCGGCCTGGGCTTCATTGGGGTGTCATCTGGAGTGTGGGTGTCGCGTTCGGAAATGGGGCGGGTAGTGGATCACGCTGAAGCGGAAGTGCTCGCTCGTCATCATCGTCAAATCGTTGACCTCATCGAAGCGAAACTGGATCCAATGGTCCAACAACAGGTGTGGCAATTGAACCGAAGGGTTTTCTTCGAAGTGGATGGCCGCAGAATTGCGTTGGGGCCATCCGCTTCGGACGCCTTAGACCGAGCGCTGACAAAAACTGCGAGGTCGTGGGTCGATCAAGACCTAAGGAAAATGTTGGCCGCACCCAATAACGTCGAAAGACCTTTGGCCGCCTGGGCGATTTCCCAATTGAACGGTCAGAGGGTGGCGGTTCAGATAGGGGGATTGCGGCTTGGAGTTCCTCTTCATCTCCGCTCCAAGGTCCCGTCAAAGTATTTGTCTTGCAATTGCGTCTATTGAGCTTTGGCGTCGGAATGGGAAATGTTCGAGCCGGTAGTGGTCGTGAGGTCCAATGGTCTATGCTTTGAGAGCATAGCAAAGTGC
>JAMCVM010000157.1 GCA_023475835.1 Bacillota bacterium
GACCTGAGCGATGGCGTCGGCCCCCTCACGGTGTAGCACGCCATTCAAGAAGGCCCGCAGAATATCCGTCGTCTGCGGTTGGCCGAAGAGTTGTTTAAAAGCATAATCCGTTTTCAAATCGACCCAGGGCCGGTCGTCGATGGGACTCACCTCGCACCTCTCATGATACGGAATGCGAACTACAGGATTCCTACCCAATCGTGTCGGCGGCTCCTCAAAGTGACCTCGAGCCTAAGGGATCTGGTCGGTATCCTTCTCCCGGATCCCAATGGATGGGTTGAGTTGAGGAGCAACACCACTAAATTCGCGACTCATGCACTAAGACTGCTATCGACCGTTGAGGTCGGTTCTCGGAGCCAAGCAACTCGCAATATACGATGAGCCAAGATGGGCTTGGCGGTCCTATTTGGGCATCAGGGATCCCAACCGATAGGCTCGGCAGATTTAACACGGTAGCAGTCAGTGTGTAAGAGCCCATCGCGTGGTTCTTACACACTTTCTGTGATTACTAATTTACTAAACAACGATTAAGACAGGAATATGAGGGGGTGTCCCTTTTCTTTATGGTTGACACCGAGGGCAATACGCAACACCTATCGATCCTCTCTCGACTGTCTGACGAGTTCCCCTAATTTTCGCGAGGAAATAATCGCAAAATCCTTTCTATTAGGTTGCTATATATTCGGCACTAAAGAATTGAAACGTGCTCCTTGACGAAGAAGGCCAAGGCACTCAAACCTGGTCGGCACCAGTATCAGATCTTTAATGCCGGGTATATAGATGCGGCAAAGACCTTTAAATTGCCATCCATGATCAAGCAGGCCGGCTTCGAAAAGGCTCAAGGGTATAGCGTGACGGAAATGATCATGCTGATGATGCTCCTCCCGTTCCTGGGATTGAACCGTGTCAATGACTGGTTTACGAGCCATTTTCGCGAAATCACCACGATGACAAAAAGATGCGATCGATCGCCTCCAAAATGACGCACGGATCCCCTGGCGATCGATCTTGTACGGGGTGGTCACCCGATTCCAACGGCTCGTCAATCCGCAGAAAACTGTGGCGCCGAATTCGGCGCTGATCGCTGACGACAGCCCAGACGCCCGCACGGGATTCCACATTGAAAACATTGCCTGCGGCTTCGATCCTGGGGAAGGGAGACGGGGGACTAAGTTAGGCTGCAAAGATCTCGGGGTGGGCTGGTTTGATGGGACGAGCTTTCTGTCGGTGGATTTCAGTATTCCTAGCGAAAAGCCTCTGCGGGGCCACCGGCGGAAAGCGCAATATCCCAAGGCCTGTATCCCAGGCTCACCCGGCGCGACGCGCCGGAAAGCATGCGCGACAAATCAAATCGACCAGACGGTAGCGATGATTAAACGGGCGGTCAAACACGGCATCCGGGTGCGCTATGTGTTGGCCGATAGCTGGTTCAGCAGCCAAGGGTTCATCCAAGCGGTTCGGCAAATTCGCCCTCAGGCGATGCACGGGGTGTGTGGTGTGCGCAAGGACCAGCGCAAATATGAGTACCAAGGCGTGGCAGTCGACGCCAAGACGCTGTTGACCCAGTGACAGAAAGCAGGCAAGGCTTCGCGTTGCCGCAAACTCAATCCTCGATATTTTGAGGTCGTCGTGCCGTACGAAGGAGTCGGGGAGGTTCAATGGTATTTCTGCCGATTCCCGTATGCTAAGGAATGGCGGCTCTTTCTGTCGACTGACACCGCACTTTCGTTGTGAAAATGATGGAAATCTAGACCGTTCGCTGGACCATCGAAGGGTTTTTCAAAGAAATGAAGCAGCCCCTACGTCTTGGCCGCTTTCAATCTCGGGACTTGGATGCCCAAAGCGCCCAGGTCACCCTACGGTGTATCACCTACCTCTTTCTAGCCTACCTTCGCCGGGTCGATGCCTACGAATCCTTAGGCCTCCTCTTCGAGGGAATTGTGGCCGAGTTGCGCGAGAAAAACGTGGTCGAACGCTGGTGGGCCTTATTTGAGGATCGCTTGCAGGCCGTTCTTCGCTCCGTCGCGGAGTCGGGCCCGATGGATCTCCAGCAATTTCAACAGTCGCCGCCATAGGCTGCACTCCAAGAGCGGTTTGAGAAGTCCTTCTTAGGCAATCCACTGCGAAGTCTCGATATGGCCGGCTAAACGGCCAAAGTGGAATGTTGCTAAAGTCAAGCAGGCCAAGAGATTACCAGCTCTGAAGAATGAAGGCGTAGTTTGAACCCTCTACCGGGGGGCATTGCTGTCAATTCTAAGAGAACGAGGACTTGGAGGGTGGTCCATTCGTCCCCACCGTGCCGGATGGCACGCTAGGCCCGAAGGGCCAAGCGATGAGGGGCGTAGGCTAGCATCCCGGTGGAATCGACGTCATGCTCCGGGCGAAACCGTCGTGGTTTCTATTCATTTGACTCGCGAGTTTGTAGTGCTCGCGCTACCACACCAAGCGGGGCTTGTGTTGGCGCTCGCCTAGGCGAGCGATCCGAGCTTTGTCCACGCCCGAATCTCGGGCGGCTTCTATCAGTTTTTTAATGGCGCCTCGAATGGTGAGGCGCTGAACCATCGGATACAGCGTGGTTTGGTGGAGCACCAAGATATGGAGGAGATGCGCGATGTGCATCAGATGATGAAATCCCTGCATCGCATTCCAATCACGGGAATAGAGGTGCTTATACTCATATCCGAGGTGCTTTTCGACGAGAATGTGTTCCTCAATATCCCAGCGATGACGTGCCATCCGATTGCACCGGTCTAATACATTGGCCCGCGTAAACGGCTTGC